>JBDLRO010000226.1:0-3491 GCA_039800025.1 Actinomycetota bacterium
GGGTGGGCGAAATTCGGGTCGGACATTCCTCCTTCCAACCGGGCGCATGGCGCGGCTTGCGACTTTCTACGATGCCCAGTCCGGCGATGACCTGAGTCTTGTCTGGTTGATCGAGGGTGAAAGCGAGGACACTGTCGTGAAGATCGTTTGGGCGGCAGTGTTCGAAGGGAAGGATTGAAGCTTGTCAGCAGTCGAGGCCGGTGGGTGTGTAGACGACAATGCCATCGGGCCTTCTCGACTTCATGTAGTTGCCGTTGGCGGTGTCGATCTGCAACTGGTCTGCCACGGCGCCGATCGTGCCGCCGTCTTCGACGACGATCACTCCACGTGTTCGATGGAGTTCACAGGGCAGCGACTTCATGATCGGCCGAGTATCGAATGAGCGGTCCGACAGGTCGTGGTAGCCATCGGGCAGATAGCGCGCCGGAATGCGAGTGGTCCACCACACGAGGTCGGCTCGATTGGTCAAGACGTACGCAGGATCGAGAGAACGGATGGTCTCGGTGAGAGGTGTCGGCTGCGCGGCAGGCGGTCGGTCGAGCCACTGCCACGGGTGGGTGGCGACGACGGTCCACAGTGCGATCACCGACCAGGACACCAAGCTGAACGTCGTGCGCTCGGCGATCCACCAAACGGTCGCACTGATCGCAAGAAGTCCGGTAGGCATCATGATGCGGTTCTCCAATTTGAGGACTGCATCGATGAAGAGCATCGATGGAACGACTGCGAGCGCCAGTCCCACAGCGAGAACGCGAGCTGGTTCGAGAGGTGGTGAGCTCCGGTGGCGAATGGAGATCGTCCACTTCACGAGCACTGCCACAGCACCGGCGAGCGCCGCAATCGTGATGGCCCAGTCGAAGATGCTCGGGTCGAAATTGCTGCGGAGAAGTGTCGACGTCTGGTCACCAAGGTTGGCGTCGAACCAGCCGCCCACTCCGCGTGCGGTGAAGAACACATCGGATGCATCGAGTCCATGAATCGCAAGGACTCGCGTATTCGTGTTGCTCGTTGCGATCCATGTCGCCACGAGTGGACCGAGAGCTGTGACCACGGTCCAGGCAGCGATTCGTCTCAGTGCCACTGAGCGTTGGAAGAGAATCACCGCGACGATGATTGTCACGATCGGTCCGACGAATCGCAATGTGCCGATCATGACGGTGAGCGAACCCAGGATGACCAACGAAGCAGTGCGATCCATGTCGAGACGTGACAAAAGGATCGCGAGCCACACGAGTGCAGCGCAGAACAGCGGCTCCGACAGCACACCTGTCGCAGTGAAACTGAGTATCGGCCAACAACTGACTGCAATGGCAATCGCGGATCGCATCCACAGTTCCCCGTGTCGTCGTGGTGACCACGGCCCGATGACGACTCCGAGTGCGATCAACCCGATCGACGCGACATTGACGGTCATGGCAGCCGCGTTCAACGGCACGACGAAATGGAGCAGCGCGATCAACAACGGCAGACCGATGCCGAAGTCCGCATACGGTGACCAGCCGGCATTGCGCACAGCGTCGAGAATCGACAATTCGGAGAAGGAGGGAACGAGAGGGGACTCGAAGAATCGCCCCTGTGACACCCCTGACGCACCGGCGAGATACGAACCCGAATCGCCGATCAGCGCAAGACCAGATCTCGAACGCAAGAGGGCGATCGCCATCGAACACATCGTGATGGCGACGGCTTGGATCAGCACGCGAGGACGGCTTGGGTGAGGAATGACGTCAGGGTAATCCTCGGATCCCACTCCTTTTGCCGGCATTCCCGTCAGACGTCGAACACGGCGAGCTTCATCGTGCGGGAATGCGCCGACAACATCTCCACATGTACACTGCTCGGACTACCTGGGAGAGGTGCCGGAGCCAGGTTGAACGGGACGTCCTGCTAAGACGTTGACCTCCGAAACGGGGTCCGTGGGTTCAAATCCCACCCTCTCCGCCACACTTTCCAACTCTTGCCAATCTGTGGATAACTCATCAGTCACGGCATTTGTCGTTGAATGAGGCCAGTTGCCCTGTGGATAGACCTCGCCCGGCCGGCCAGCGCGCACAACGCGATGTTGTATCCCTCGGCCAAGAGGAGCAGAATTTCTTAGGTCGCAGTTCCGAGCGGGACTGGGCACACGAACCAGTGAGCACCTATCACCAGAACTCTCGGCCGGAGCCGTATTACGGAGCACCGGGTCCACGTCGTCGAGGTCGACGACGGAGTTCGATCGCGGATCCACGCGATGCATTTCGACGCCGCTTGGGCGCAATGGTGTTGCTCGGACTGATGGTGGCACCAGTTGTGTGGGCGACTCGGGACGACGGTCAGCCTGTGGGTGTCGCGTACACCGGCGGTGCTGCAGCTGTCGTTCAGTTCGATGCGTCAGCAAATCAGGATTCGGTCGCTCCACAAGTGACGCCTCCTTCGGCAGAAGTGCCCACGAGTCCTGCGCCTGCTCCCGACGAGCTCGTCGAGGTGAACGAACCCGAGCCGACAGAACCTCCTGCGACTGCGGCTGCAGTCGTGGAATGCCTTTCGTACACGGTGCAGTTGGGTGACTCGTGGTACGGCATCGCAGAGCGTGCGGGTGTGAAGGCGGGCGAGATCGCCGGTCGCAACGGCATGACTCTCCAATCGAACCTTCTCGTCGGCTCCGAGATCTGTTTGCCTCCTGGGGCAACGGTGCCACCGATCAAGACGACGTCCGCGCCTCAAACAACCCAGGCTCCGAAGTGTTCTGGTGAATACACGGTGCGCGCCGGTGACTCATGGAGTCTGATCGCCAGTCGATATTCGGTGAAGGCGTCCGAACTTGCGTCGGTCAACGACGAAACGGTGCGCTCGAATCTTCTCATTGGAGAAGTGCTGTGTTTGCCCGTGGGAGCAAAGGCACCTTCCGCGACCCAACCGCCTTCAGCGTCATCGGGCAGTTCGTCTGGTGGATCATCGAGTGGATCGTCGAGTACACCAACGAGGAAGTACACCCAGGCCGAACTCGAGCAGATCGTCCGAGACATTTGGCCTGATGAACTCGAGAAGAACGCCTTCTACGTGGCTCATCGCGAGAGTAGATGGACTCCCAACGTGAAGAATGCATGGCCGTCACGTGAGAACCCGTGCTGCTATGGCTTGTTCCAGATCAACTGGACCGCTCACAAGTCGTGGCTCAAGGACCACGGCGTCACGAGCCCGACTCAGTTGTTCGATCCGGTGATCAACACGAAGATGGCGTACATCATCTATCAGCGTGCTGGCAGTTGGAGGCCGTGGTGGACGTCGGGTTGGCGTCCGACGAACTGACGTATCGAGGTGTGGCCTGGGCCATCACGGCTCTAGGCTGATCGTCCTGCGCTCGTAGCTCAATGGATAGAGCATCTGACTACGGATCAGAAGGTTAGGGGTTCGAGTCCCTTCGAGCGCGCGAGTCTTTCTTGTGGGGCACATTGGGTTGCCCCGTGGCGCCTTTGCTTGGAGAGCCCACGGTTCGAGTGTCTGAGGTC
>JBDLRO010000227.1:0-4001 GCA_039800025.1 Actinomycetota bacterium
GCGATCGAACGTGCTCAGAGCACCGTCGAGCAGCGCAACGGAGAGATCCGCAAGAACGTTCTCAAGTACGACGAGGTGATGAACGAGCAGCGCAAGGTGATCTATCGCCGGCGTGATCAGATTCTCGACGGGGTCGACTTGAAGGCTGGAGCTCTCGAGTATTTGGCTGAGGCTGTGGATTCGCTGATCGAGACTCATTGTGTCAGCGAGGCTGACGACGAATGGGATGTCGAGGGCTTGGCCAAGGAGTTGAAGACCTTCTGGCCGAACGAACTGACGGTTGAGCAGCTCCTGAATGCCAATACGACCGATGCCATGTACGACGTGGTCATGGCTGATGCGACCGCTTTCTACGAGAGGCGAGAGAGCGAACTTTCTTCGGAAGTGATGCGCGACATCGAACGCCAGGTGATGCTGAGGATCATCGATCAACGCTGGCGCGAGCATCTCGAAGAGATGGACTATCTCAAGGAAGGCATCAACCTGCGAGCCATGGGCCAGAAGGACCCGTTGGCCGAATGGCAGCGCGAGGGCTATGAGATGTTTGGCTCGATGATGAAGGGCATCGCTCAGGACTTCGTCCGCTACGTCATGCACGTCCAAGTCGTCCGAAACGACGCGCCGCAGACGGTCATCCAGAACGTCCAGGAGTCGAAGTCGGACGTTGCTCCGCTCACCGCCGGACCGTCGAATGCAGGACCGGCTCTGCGTCCGATGCCCACTCCAGCCTTGCCTTCGAAGCCGAAGACCGTCGTCAATGACGCGTTCTCGAAGACCCCGCGGAACGCTCCATGTCCGTGTGGATCGGGGAAGAAGTTCAAGTTGTGCCACGGAGTCAACTCGTAGTCGATGCGCGATTTCTCCGACGACATCAAAGACGTCTCTCGGCGGCTTTCCGAGGCGCGGACATACCTCCGCATCGACAGCCAGCGTGAGCGGTTGCGCGAATTGGAGGCCGAAGTTTCCCGACCTGACTTGTGGGACGATCAGAATCTGGCGAAGAAGCTGAACGCGGAATACGCGAACGTCAAGGGTGATATCGATCTTTTCGACACCCTTTCTGGTCAACTCGACGATGCCGAGGTCCTGCACGAGATGGCGCGTGAGGTCGACGACGCTTCGCAGGAGGGTGACATCGAATCGGGTCTGACCGACCTCGCCCGCGCCCTGCGCGACCTCGAATTGCGGAGTTTGTTCACGGGAGAACACGACGAAGCCGACTGCATCGTGCAGATCAACGCCAAGGATGGCGGCGTCGATGCGCAGGACTGGAGCGAGATCCTGTTGCGGATGTACCAGCGGTGGGCGGAGCGACGCGGATTCACTGTGGAGATCGACGACATCTCACCCGCCACCGAAGCCGGGATCATGTCGGCCGAATTCACGATCAAAGGTCGGTATGCGTACGGCCTGATGACGTCGGAGCGCGGAACTCATCGGCTCGTGCGGATCAGCCCGTTCGACAATCAGGGTCGTCGCCAGACGAGCTTCGCTGCTGTTCAGGTCTGGCCGGTGATGGACGATCCCGATGTCGAGATCAACGAAAGTGACATTCGCATGGAGGTCTTCCGAGCATCGGGGGCCGGCGGACAGCACGTCAACAAGACGTCCTCTGCGGTGCGGTTGATCCACGAGCCGACGGGGCTGGTCGCGTCGTCGCAAGAGGAGCGCAGCCAGTTGCAGAACCGGGAAAAGGCCATGAATCGCTTGCGAGCGATGGTTGCTGCACGAATCGAAGAAGAACACCAGGCCGAACTCGACCGCATCGCCGGCAAGCAGGCGACCGTTGGCTGGGGGAGTCAGATCCGCAGCTACGTGCTCCAGCCCTACCAGATGGTGAAGGATCTTCGAACGAATATCGAGTCGAGCAGCGTGTCAGAAGTCCTCGACGGAAATGTCGACGAATTCATGGAGGGCTACCTTCAGTGGCGACGCTCCGGTGACGGTACCTGAGTTTGGTCCACTGGTAGCCTGAAGGCTCGAGTCGGCTGGACATGATCAGCCGGCGGGGCTCGGAGACATCGATGATTCGCCTCGACAGTGTGACAAAGACATATGGATCGGAAGCCCCGGCTGTCCGAGATGCATCCTTCGAGATCTCGAAGGGGGAATTCGTCTTCATGGTCGGCCCATCGGGATCGGGGAAGTCAACTTTGCTGAGGTTGATGAACCGCCAGGAGCAGCCTGAGCGCGGGTCGGTGTGGGTCGTCGGTCGCGACATCAATTCCATGGCGGACTCCAAGGTGCCGTTTCTTCGTCGCAAGATCGGAAACATCTTCCGGGACTACAAACTTCTTCTGAACAAGACCGTGTTCGAGAACGTGGCGTTCACACTCGAGGTCATCGGACGCCCCAAGCACGTCATCCGACAACAGGTCCCAGCGGTGCTCGAACTCGTGGGTCTGTCTGGCAAAGAAGATCGCTTCCCGCATCAGCTCTCCGGTGGCGAGCAGCAGCGAGTGTCGATAGCCCGCGCCTTCGTGAATCGTCCGCTGATCCTTCTCGCAGACGAGCCCACTGGAAACCTCGACCCGGCCACAGGCGAGGGCATCATGCGGCTCCTCGATCGCATCAACAACACCGGAACAACCGTGGTCATGGCAACCCATGACCAGCGCATCGTGAACCAGATGCGCCGTCGGGTGGTGCAGCTCGACCGCGGCGTCATCGTGCGAGATCAGGAGCGCGGGGTCTACAACTGATGCTGACGCGAATCAGCTATGCGTTTCGCGAGACATGGGCGAGCTTTCAGCGCAACGTGACATTGACCGCAGCTGCCATCATCACCTCTGCGGTGTCTCTCTTGCTCGTCGGCACGACGTTTCTGATCCAACGAGCATTCGACAATTTGCTGACGCGTTGGAAGGGCGATGTCGAGTTGATCGTCTACGTGCGATCGGACGCGGCTCCTGACCAGATTCAAGTGATCGAACAGGCGCTCCGATCGCAGCCGTCGATCATCGATGTCGAACAACTCCAGTACCTCGACCAGGCAGCCAGCTATGCCGAGGCTCAGAAGCTCTTTGCCGGTGACCCGGGAACATTGCGGCTGCTCACACCGGAAAACATTCCTTCGCAGTTCAAGGTCGTACCTCTCGCCCAGGATTCGAACTTGATTCGCGAGCTTGGAGAGCAGTTCCGACTGCTCCCGGGAGTGAGAGAAGTCGCCTATGCCCAAGACGTCTTCGACGTCGTGGCTCGACTGTCACAGTTCATCCGCGTCGCAACGACGGCGATGTCGATCGTGCTGCTGATCGTTGCCGTCGGATTGATCTGGAACACCATTCGAACTGCGATGTTCGCCCGACGGCGCGAGATCGAAGTCATGAAGCTGGTGGGTGCCACGAACTGGTTCATTCGTATCCCATTCATGCTCGAAGGTCTCCTCCAAGGAATGATCGGAGCCGTGCTCGCGTGTGGTGGCCTGTGGGGATTGAACTCTGCGTGGTCCGGAGCCGTACTGGATTTCGACGACACCGAGTTGTCCGCTCTCGTGGTCACGGGAGGTTTCGTGCGATGGATCATGTTGTTGATCCTGCTCATCGGCGCTGTGGCTGGTGCGGTGGGCTCGGGCATCGCGGCTTCCCGCTTCCTCGACGTCTGATCACCCGTTAGGGTCTCGCCATGGCCTATGAGGAGATCTTGTACGAAGTGGCTGACAACATCGCCACGATCACGCTTCACCGTCCGGACAAACTGAACGCGTTCACGAACCGGATGCTCAAGGAGATCATCTCGGCTTTCGACGACATCGACGCCGACGATGAGGTGAGGGCCGTGATCGTCACCGGTTCGGGACGAGCCTTCTGTGCTGGAGCAGACCTCTCCGGTGGAGGTGAGACATTTGCCAAAGGCGGAAGCGATGTGGCGGCAAAGACCGGTGTCGTGCGCGACGGGGGCGGACTCGTTGCGCTTCGCATTTTCGAGTCGACGAAGCCCGTGATCGGGGCGATCAATGGCGCAGCCGTCGGCGTCGGTGTGACGATGACGCTTCCCATGGA
>JBDLRO010000228.1:0-2974 GCA_039800025.1 Actinomycetota bacterium
TCAACTTCTCGAACGCCCAGATGGCCTGCTGGGTGCGCCCGCCGAATGCACCATCGGGGACTCCAGGATCGAAACCGAGTTCGATCAAGCGATCCTGGATCAACTTGATCTCGGGACCGACCGCTCCACGCCCGTAGGTCTGCGTCAAGGTGGTCTTCGGGACCGGACGGTACGTCTCCCCAGTGACGATCTGCACATTCGCAGTCGTGGTCACCATCGCCGAATCACCCGATGGTGACGACTCATTGTCGTTCGAGGCGCCGACGCCGACCATGACCACTGCCACCAGAATCGTTGCAGCAGCCAACGGCGGGATCCATTGATTGGTTGGTCGACCTCGGCCAACTCGCCGACGTCGACGGGGCCCGCGTCGACCTTGCGGTCCGCCTGGTCCGCGTGGTCCGCGTGGTCCGCGTGGCGGATTCCGCCTCGGGGGCAACGACTGATGGTGCACGTGCGTGAGTTTACCGTTCACCTCCGACCCCATTTCGTCAGGGATCGAATGTCACGCTTCTTCGATGGGTCGAATTGCCCGCAATTCGCGCCGCAAGCCTCGCATCTCATGCAAAATCTTTGCAATCACGGTCGGAGAGGACAATGTAGACACCCCTCGAGTGCGCGGAAAATAGTCCACTCCGAACTGGATGACGTGGTAGCCGAGCTTCTGCGCACGGATGATGAGTTCGGCATCGATGAAGGAACCCTCGCTCTCCAAACGAACGTGCTCGAAAACCCGACCTCGAACGAGTTTGAAGGCGAAGTTGACATCGCGAACACGGACGCCGAAGAACACCCTCACCAATGCGTTGTAGAAGAAGGAGTACACCGTTCGGATGTACCCCTCTCCGGTGCGATCGAACCGGTAGGCACTCACGATGTCCGCTTCGTACTGGCGCAGGAGACGGCAAGCCTTTTCGAGTTCCTTCATGTCGAACGGCAGATCGGCATCGGTGTAGAGAATCAGGTCACCGGAGGCATGAGCGAAACCGGTCTTGATCGACCCGCCGAGTTTGCGGTTCACGGGATGGTGGACGACTCGGACACGCGCGTCGGCGACGGCAGCCTCATCTGCCAGTTTCCCCGTCGCGTCCGTCGATGCGTCGTCGATGATGATGACCTCGTAATCGGCGATCTCTCCGGCACTGATCAGCGACTCGCCTGCTTCTCGGGCTGCCCGCAAGGTCCTCGAGATGTACTCCTCTTCGTTCCACATCGGGAAGAAGAACGTCAGTTTCTCGGCATACGGTGTCGAATTCACCACAGGCGCAACCTATCTGCGTCGACGAGCAGAGGTAGTTTCAGATGGATGGACGGCACCCTCCCACCACCTCGACCTCCCAAGAGCGCCGCCAAGATGCGACTCACCCCCGGCTGGAGTCGAACCGCATCTCTCGGTTGGGGCGGCCTCGCCATTGCTCTCGCTTGTGCGGGCATTTCGTCCCACATCATCGGGCGACCCGTCTTCTGGCTCGACGACCAACGATGGCCAGTCGGCGTGCTCGTACTCCTCGCTGTCTGCGTGGCAGGTCCCTCGTTCTTGTGCGCTTTCTGGTCCTACCTGAACGGAACTTGGGTTCCCCTGCTTTCTGGCGCATCGACTGCCGTCCTGGCCATCGCAGCTCTCCTCGATCGCCACACTTCACCTGGAGCGGCTGTTGTCGAAGGAGCACTTGCAGGTGCTGGCTTATTGATGACGTTTGCCACTTTCGCCGGCCGGTACCGCACCAGTCCTCAGGAGTGACGCAAGTTCACCACCCTGACCCAATCTTCGATGAAGCCCATCTGCGCGCCCACTTCTGGACCTGCACCTGGCCTGTGGCGGCGAACATGGCTGAGAGCGGAGTCGAGACTCATCCCGAGCTCGAGACAGATGGCCACGGCAAGCGTGCCAGCACGACCGAGCCCCGCAGCACAGTGAGCAATGATCGACTGCCCGGAGTGCAGTCGATTCGCGATCGAGTCGAGCAGATCACGCATGGCATCCACGGAGACGAAGTCGAGGTCGGCAATGGGAAACCAGGTCGCAGACCCTTCGGTCTCGAGCCAGCGAACGTACTCGGGAAATCGATTCGACACCTCGAATCGTTCGACCAGACACACCACATGCTCGGCACCGACCTGTTCGAGGAGGGCTCTCGGATCCGGAGCAATCGCGTGCTTTCCGCACAACCAGAGTCTCCCCGGTACCTCGGAGAGTGGAATCTCATGGATGCCGCCATCGAGGTTCATGCCGCGCAAACTCTACGGCACAGAACGAGTCCGACCGATAGCGTCGAGAGCCATGGCTGCAAAGGTGCTGACATCTCTCCCGATCGGCGAACGCGTCGGCATCGCATTTTCCGGTGGCCTGGATACGTCGGCTGCGGTGGCATGGATGAAATCCAAGGGAGCCATTCCCTATTGCTATACAGCTGACCTCGGACAACCCGACGAGCCCGATCTCGCAGGAGTTCCCGATCGAGCACGTCTGTATGGCGCTCACGAAGCTCGTCTCGTCGATTGCCGAACCGAACTCGTTCGTGAAGGCCTGATCGCTCTTCAATGCGGCGCCTTCCACATTTCCACCGCGGGAAAGACGTATTTCAACACCACTCCACTCGGGCGTGCCGTCACCGGGACACTCCTGGTGCGCGCCATGCACGAGGACGGCGTCGACATCTGGGGGGACGGCTCGACCTACAAAGGGAACGACATCGAGCGCTTCTATCGCTATGGCCTGCTCGTGAATCCGAAGTTGCGTGTCTACAAACCTTGGCTCGACGAGACGTTCGTCGCCGAATTGGGTGGTCGCGCGGAGATGAGCGCCTTTCTCCAATCCCGCGAGCTTCCATACCGTGCAAGTTCGGAAAAGGCGTACAGCACCGACGCGAACATCTGGGGTGCGACCCACGAAGCGAAATTGCTCGAGGAGCTCTCCAGTTCGATGGACATCGTCGAGCCGATCATGGGAGTGGCCCACTACCGAGACGACGTT
>JBDLRO010000229.1:0-4937 GCA_039800025.1 Actinomycetota bacterium
GATCTTCGACCGCCATCACACGGGATCTCTGCCGTGCATGCCTGCTCGCCACGACCTCTTGGTCGGGTCATGGGATTTCTTGTGGCGCCCATGGGGTTCGATCGAGGTCTGGGAAGATGCGATCACCTTCGATCTGCGGTCTGCAGGTGTCACCACGATGTTGATCTCGGATCACCCTCACTTGTTCGAAGTTGGCGGAGAGAATTATCACGTCGACTTCAGCGCATGGGAGTATCTGCGCGGTCATGAAAGTGATCCGTGGAGAACTCGCCCGGATCCAAGCTGGGTGGGGTCGCCGGCTCTCCCCGTCGAACCCCATCCGCGAGGACATTTCGCCTACGAGGATTCGAGAACTTGGTTCCGATCCGAAGAGGATTTTCCAGGAGTCAAGACGATGCGAGCGGCCGCGGACTGGTTCTCCCTGCACGCACCAGCGCACGAACGTACGCTGCTCGTCGTCGACGAGTTCGACCCACATGAGCCTTTCGACACGCCAGAACCTTGGGCATCGAGGTATCGCAGTCACCCTGAGGATCCTTGGATGATCTGGCCTCCCTATGCGGTGGATGCTCGTGCCCGAGGACTGATCGACGAGTCCCAGGAAAGGTCATTGCGCGCCGCGTATGCCGCAAAGCTCTCGATGATCGACCATTGGTTCGGCGAGTTGCTCGACGCCGTGGACAATTCGCCGATTGCCTCCGATACGGTCGTCATCGTCTGCACGGATCATGGTCTCTACCTCGGTGAACGCGACGTGTGGGGAAAGCCTGGATACCCCATCCACGACCCACTCGGACACATTCCGCTGATGATCCGCTGGCCAGGTGTCGATCCTCGACGAATCGACGCGTTGACGACAACCGTGGACATTCACGCCACTCTCTGCGACATATTCGGCATCTCGGTCAGCCATCGGGTTCATGGGCACTCGCTCGTTCCTGTCGTCACAGGGGGAGCAAATGCTGTACGTGATTGGGCGCTCTCGGGTTATTGGGGTCGCGAGGTGCAGTTGATCACTCAGCACCACACCTACACGCGCGGCTCAGTCGGTGGGGGATTTCCGCTCTCCATGTGGTCGAACAGGTGGAGCACAATGCCGGTCAACGGTCGAGCCGACCTGCGACTTCCGCGTCCCGACCACCGTGCAAAACTGGAATTCATGCCCGGTTCCAGTGTCCCTGTCATTCGACAGCCGTTCGTCGAGGGAGACCTTCTTCCGTTCTGGGCCTATGGTGGATTGATCGATCGTCATCTTCTCTACGATCGACAGCAGGATCCGGGACAGCTTCGCAACCTTGCAGCCGAATCCGGTGAGCGGGTGTCCGACCTCGAGTCGCACATGATCGAAACGTTGAGAAGCGCTCTGATGTCGATCGATGCCCCGGACGATCTTTTCGACCGGCTTTCGGTGGCTCAGAAGCAGATGTCGTAAGGACGCACCGGTACCCGGGGCAGTTCCTTGCCCACGGCATTGCGAATTGCGTTCGCGATCGCCGGTGTCACCGAGATGCACGGCGGCTCACCGACTCCCTTGGCGCCGAGTGGCGACTTCGGTTCCCATTCCTCGATCAAACGAATGTCCACATCGGGAGCGTCGAGGAATGTGGGGAGCAGGTAGTCGGTGAAGCTCGGATTTCTGACCTTGCCGTCGGCGACGACGATTTCTTCCATGACCGCCAGACCGAGACCTTGGGCGATTCCACCTTCGATCTGACCTTGTACCGAGAGAGGATTGAGAGCTCGACCAATGTCCTGTGCTGTCGCGATCTGCACCACCTTGACGAGACCGAGATCGGGATCGACATCCACGACGGCTCGGTGTGCGACGAAGGCGAATGCCACGTGGCAGTTGCCCTGGCCGTTCTCGTCGAGATCCTCGGTCACGGGATGGTGATATTCCTCTGTCCGATCGAATGCGACCCCGCGCGCGATTTCGGCTACGGGGTGACGCAGGCCGGTCGAGGAGTCCACGACGTCGGTTCCTTCGATCGTCAGTGAATGTCGATCGAGCGAGCGAGAGGAAGCCGCATGATCGAGAAGATCGGACAGAACCGCGCGACATGCAGCGTCGACAGCTCCACCGCTCATCCATGTCTGACGACTTGCCGAGGTGGAACCTGCCGACCCGACTTGAGTGTCGATGGTGTCGAGAAGGACTTCGTCCACGCCGAGAATCGTGCGGGCGATCTGCTGGGCGAGCATCGTGAAACCCTGACCGACTTCAGAAGTGGCGAACTTGAGTGTGACGACTCCATCGTCCATTCGACAGCGAGCGGTCGAGTAGTCATCGAATCCTTCGGAGTACATGAGATTCTTGATGCTCACGCCCCAGCCGACACCGCGTCGGATGTTGGACGGCAAGGCTGTCAGTCCTGTTCCGCCGGGAACGGAGAGTTCGTTCGCGTTCGGATCGAGGGGAGGAGGCAAGGGAATGTCGGCAGTCTTCTGAATGCATTGGGCGACTGGGGCGACACTGTCCATCACCTGGCCGGTGATCAACGTGTCTCCGGTCTCCATCGCATTGACGAGGCGAACGTCCACGGGAGACATGCCGAGGACGGAAGCCAACTTCTCCATCTGGCTCTCGTGAGCGAAGCAGGCTTGAACGACACCGAATCCGCGCATGGCTCCACAGGGAGGATTGTTGGTGCGCACTGCCCACCCGTCGACGATCGCGTTGTCGCACTTGTACGGACCCTGAGTGTGAGTGATGCCGTTGATCAGCACCGCTGGCGAGGTGCTGCAGTACGCACCGCCATCGAACACCATTCGGCTCTCGATTTTGACGATCTTCCCGGATCGGTCCGCGTGATGGCGCATCCAGATCTGCGCTGGATGACGGTGGACGTGACCGTAGAAACTCTCCTCGCGTCCGTAGGCGATCCTGACGGGACGACCGGTGCGCAGAGCGAGAAGGCAGGTGTGCACCTGCAGGCTGATGTCCTCGCGGGCGCCGAAGGCGCCACCCACGCCACCGAGGACGAGGCGAACCTTGTCCTCGGGCAGTGAAAGGCATTCTGCGATCTGCTTGCGGTCCTCGTGGAGCCACTGGGTGGCGATGTACAACTCGACACCGGCGCTGCCCGGGTCGGGAATGGCGAGGGCTGCTTCGAGTCCGAGGAACGCTTGATCCTGCATTCCCACCTCATACGTGCCTTCGACCTGGATGTCGCCGACGATGTCGGGATTTCCGCAGACGATCCGCTGGTGACGGAAGATGTTGCCATCAGGGTGGATTTGCGCAGCGACCCCCGAGATGCAGGCTTCAGGATCGGTCACCGGCTGGAGAACTTCGTATTCGACTTTGATGGCAGCAAGTGCTCGCTTGCACGTTTCGGGATGATCGGCAGCGACAGCGGCAATCGGCTCGCCTGCGTATCGTACGAATCCTCCGACAGGGGCGAAGACGGGCTGGTCCTGGACGATCAGGCCATACGTCGGTTTGCCGGGAACGTCATCGGCAGTGATGACCGTCTCGACTCCTGGAATCGCCCAGGCGGCAGTGACGTCGATCGACACGATCCGCGCATAGGGATGCGGGCTCCGCAAGGTGGCACCCCAGAGCATGTTGTCGGCCCACATGTCACTCGAGAAGGCGAAACCGCCCTGGACCTTCGCTGCGCCATCGGGACGCGATGCGTTCGTACCGAGGGTTCCGGGTCGCGTCGTCTGGTCCGTGAGGAGGGAGCTCATGTCAGGACTCCTGACTGCGTCGTTCGGCGACGGTGCGCACCGCTTCGAGAATTCGCCCGTAACCGGTGCATCGACAGATGTTGCCCGACAACGCTTCCTTGATCTCGAGATCGGACGGCGAGGGGATCTCGTCGAGCAAATGGTGGACTGCGACGATGAAGCCTGGTGTGCAGAATCCGCACTGCACCCCGCCGGCATCCAGAAACGCCTGCTGTACGTCGGTGAGAGAACCATCGGGTCCGAGGCCCTCGACGGTCAGGATTTCGCTGTCGGTCGCGCTTGCTGCGAGAACGAGGCACGAACACACTGCCGACCCGTCCATGATCACGGTGCAACTCCCGCACTCACCTTGTTCGCAGGCACCCTTTGCTCCTGGGAGTCCGAGACGTTCGCGGAGCACGTAGAGAAGGCTTTCGCCGATCCACGCGTCCTGAACGGGAAGATCACGACCGTTGACGCGAAGCGAATAGTGCTCGTTCAGCGGAGTGGGAGTCGTCGGGACATCGTTCGTCTTCATGCGAAGGACCTCTTCAAGAGTCGGGTGGCGAGAACGCCGACTGCATGTCGCCGATATTCGGCAGTCGAGCGATGATCATCGATCGGTTTGGCTTCACGGGCGACACGACGGCCGTATTCACTGGCGATCTCGTCGCTCAGGGACCCTCCTTGTCGCAATCCTGTCGCCGTTGCGAGCCATCGTTCAGCTTCGAAGCATCGAATGACGGTCGGTCCGACTGCACCGAGCGCAATCGTGACCATTCCTTCGTCGGCATCGCGAACGAGACATGCAGAGGCAGTCGAGATGACCATGGCGTTGCGGGTGCCGACTTTTGCGTAGCCCTGCCAGCCATCGATGACGGGCATGCTGACCGAGTGAACGATCTCACCGGGCTGAAGCGCATTGCGCTTCACTCCGAGCATGAAGTCGTTCCACGACACGTCACGCATCCCGTGAGCACTGATGACATGAATGGTCGCATCGAGTGCAGCAATCACGGGAAGGATGTCACCAGCTGGTGAGCAGGTGCCCAGGTTTCCGCCGATCGTGCCGGCAGCTCGGATCTGAGGCGAACCGACGGTGCGGGCTGCCTGGGCGAGAGCAGGGACGAGCTGGGCGATCTCGCCCTGCTCCATCTCCGCGTACGGAAGGCCAGCCCCGATGGTCACGAGAGAACGGGTGGGACGGTACGACCACTCACGCAGTTCAGCGACTCGGCGCAGGCTGATCACCGTCTCGGGTCGGC
>JBDLRO010000230.1:0-2750 GCA_039800025.1 Actinomycetota bacterium
AAGCCGCAATCGGAATCTCGAGGGGATGCACGACCCACGAGCGAACCTTTTCGTTGTATGCCGAATTGGCCGACGCCCGCTCGGCCCAGTTCGACACCATCCATTCGCCGAGCATGGCGAAAACGAGTGCGATGCCGACTTTGAAGATTCCGGGGGAACTGACGAGTCCGACCACCATGAAGCCGACCGACAGGGCGAGCCCGAGTGGCCACCAGCTGCGGCGAACGGAGCGACGGGCAGCGGGAGCAGTGGCATGGGCCGCGATCTCCGTGGACAGTACGTGTCCGTCTCGAATGAACGAGGCTATTGCCCCGAGGAAGATGAGTGCTGTGGCGACCGATGCCAGCGCCACGACGCCGATCGACCCGCCGTCGTTGGCAATGAACCAGACGATGGCGGCGACGATCGAGAGACTTCCGAGGCCGTAGAGGAGTTTGGATCCGGTGGTGATCATGCTTTTCGTCCCGTCACTTCTGCACGTAGATGACGAACCAGACGGCGGTGAAGGCCGCTGTCAGGAAGTACCAATAGAGAGCGTGCGAGGACACCACTTCCAATTCCTTGGTGCGCCCGCCGAGATACCGGAAGGCTGCAACTGCGGTGAAGAGGATTCCGGCGATCAGCAAGAAGGTCATCGCACCCGTGGCGGCATAGAACATCGAGTGGAACGCGCCATCTCGTGCACCCACACCCATCTGAGTCCAGATGAAGATCTGAGCGTTGAGGGTTGCGAGTCCGATGATCACCGTCATGCCGAGAGCGGCTCCGGTGTGGGCGCGATCCTGCCTCTTGGCCGAGTAGACGGCCCACTGCGCCATGACGCAAGCGACGCAGAAAGCGATCAGCATCATGTTCGCCGCAACTTCCGGGACGATGATGCTCTCGGGCATCCAGTCCTTGATGAAGCCGCGCTTGGCCGACTCGCGCACCGGCGCATCGGCTCGGAACTGCAGCCATGTGGCGAGCATCCCGCCGATGAGCATCGTTCCCAGGGCGCAGGCGATTGCCGTGCCGAGGAAGATCTGCCGGCGAGGTGCCGGAGCGGCTGCTGCGGGGAGAGCAAGCATCAGGCGTCCTTCCCAGTCGAGGAGGCCTTCATGTCGGCCAAGGGTTCGGATGAATGAACGACGAAGACGTCGGTGAAGTTGTCATCCGGCGGCGGCGACGACGTTGCCCATTCGAGCGTCGAGCCGTCCCACGGATCGTCACCAGCGGATTCACCGGTGAGGAAACTCTTGGCAGCCAGCGCGATGAAGGCGACGGTTGCGAGCAGCATCAACACGAATCCGACGGCGGTCAGCGCGTTCCACAGTTCCTGCGGGCCGCTGTACTCGAAACCGTCGAGAACGCCTGCGGGCTGATCGGCGAATCCGGCGATCATGTACGGCACAGAACCGAGCACCGTTCCGAGGAACGCGACCAGAGCGAGAGGGATGGCCGCCTTGTCAGGAATACGGCGACCCCAGAGCTTCGGACCCCAGTAGCAGATGCCGCCGAAGGCCACCGCTGCCGCACCGAAAGTGATGCCGACGTATTCACCGGCTTCGAAGATCGTTCCAGCGAGCCCGGCATCTTCGATCGTGCGCAGGATCATCGCCGCTGCACCTTCGAGGATTCCGATCAGACCGAGAACGACGAACACGAGTGGTGCTGCGATCCTCGGCTTGCCCTCCTTCAAGGACAAGAGCACGAGACCGACGAGCGCCAGGATTCCCACGACCGGCAGGACGTTGAGCAGGAAGAACGGAAGAAGATCGGCGATCTTGGTTCCGAGACCACCGAAGAAACCGTCACCGCCCCACGGCAGGGTGACGGTCGTCTGGGTCACGACACTGACACCCGAGATCGCCACGACACCGAGAAGAACGAAAGCGATGGGGCGCTCGACCAACCGCCGACGGGTGAGAACCGGAACGGCATCGAGAGCGATGCCGAGCGCGGGAATCGCCAGCAGATACGTGAAGGGCTGCGATGTCGCCCAGCCGATCCATTCGTTCACGCCCTTGTTGCCGCCGAAGCCGAGTCGCGCATAGCGATGGTCGACGTAGACGTACACCGTGGTGCCGATGAGAACGGGCACGGTGATGAGCAGCGATACAGCCCCGACGAGCGACGACCACGAGAACAGCGGTGCGCGCAACAAGCCCATGCCTGGGGCCCGCGAGGTCAATGCCGTCACGGTGATGGACGTTGCCGTCATCGCCACACCGATCAACATGACGACGAAGGCCGCCAAGTAGAGATCGACCAGATCGGAATCTCCGCCGCCGGGACCGCCATTGCCGAAAATCGACGCGACCATCAGACCGAGACCGGTCAGCCACAACCAGAAGCCGCTTGCGGCGAGACGCGGAAACGACAACGACCTCGAGCCGATCTGCAGAGGAAGAACGGCGACGGCGAGGCCCAACAGCAACGGCAGGACTCCGCCGAAGGTCAGGAGGTTGCGAGCAAGAGCAAGAGCTTGCGTCGCCGCACCTTCATCCAGGATCTGAAAGCCGTTGGCATCGATGCGCTCGAAGGCAACGAGCACGGCGACGATGAGACCGAAGAGGAGACCCGTCAGTCCTGCGCCGATGTGCAGACGTCCGACGATCTTGTGATCGGCTGAAGTCAGCCATGTGGCGATGGCTGGAGTCGGCGCTGACACTTCAGCAGCGTGGTGCGTATCAATTGATGTCATTCGAAATGGCTCGCTTCACGCGCAACGAGAGGAGACGAACTCCTCGAGGGTCACAGAACAATTTCCG
>JBDLRO010000231.1:0-4824 GCA_039800025.1 Actinomycetota bacterium
GGATTTGAAAACTGGCTTCGAGATTGAGAATCGCTCCGACCGTCTGGCGAGCCACGACTCGTCGCGTGCAGAAGCTCTTTCCGTTGCGAATGCGATCGACTTCGTAACGCACCGGCTCGGACGTGTCACCGCGACGAATGAAATAGGCGCGCAGAGAATGCGGCTCCATCAACGGGTCCACGGTCTCGGCGGCGGCCCAGAGCGCCTGCGCCACGATGTGCCCTCCGTACAGGCCTCCCCACGGGTATTGGCGACCGGCTCCCACGAACGTGTCGGGACCATGGCTTTCGAGCGCGAAGAGCTGCTGGATCGTCATGAAGTCACGTTCGGCAGTCGAGTTCGAATTCGAATCGGGTTCAGTGAACGATCACAACTGGACACTTGCTGCGATGAGCAAGCGCCAGGGTCGTTCCGCCGAGGAGCGCGGCTGCGAGCACACTGCGGCTGCGCGATCCGATGACCAGGACATCGTTGGTCCTCGAGTGATCGATGAGAGCCTCCGTCGCCGAACCTTCGACGACATCGGTGGTGATCGAAACGTGGGAATGCTCGTCGACAGACAGATGCATCCGCACTTGATCCACCAATTTGCGGGCGTCACGCTGCATGGCATGTCGCAGTTCTTCGATGTCGGGACCCATGACCATCCCGATCTCCGGTGACATTGCCGCATACGGGTACTGCCATGCCGACACGAGCTCGACCGGACGCTTGATGGACTCAGCGAAGTGCAGTCCCCATGCCGCCGCCTGGTTCGAACTCTTGGATCCGTCGATGCCGATCACGACACGACCGCCTGCAGTGCGCTCAGCAGTCTCGGGAATCAGGATGACCGGGCACTTGGCTCGATGAGCAACGGCATAACTCACCGAACCGAGAACGAGCGCATGAGCCGAACCGACTCCGCGAGTTCCCATCACGATCATCGCTGCATCTTCGGATGCCTTGAGAATGGCCGTCGCAGGTGAGCCCTGGTCGATGAAGAGTTCGACCTTCAGATCCGAGTGAGCCGCAGCAACCTTGGCCTTCAGGTCCTCGAGCATCTTGCGGTTGGCCGCATCGATGTCACGGATCTCCTCGGTCGTGAGCATCGGACCCATGTATCCAGCTGCAGCGCCAAGTCCCACCATGACCGGCAGCGAGTAGCACGTCAACAGTCGCAGTGGTCGGTTCGACGCGAGGGCGATGTCGACTGCCCACCACATCGCTGTTTCCGCGTTCGCAGATCCATCGATGCCGACGAGAACCGGATAGTCAGCGGGAGCAGAAGACTGTGTGGCCATGCCCACATCCTGTCACCCCGACCCCCGAATGTCACAGGACTTCGGACACTGACTGAGGATTGCCCCGAGGACCGACACATCTGCTGGGTCCCTGGCGGATTCCGGGTCGATGCCGGAGAACCGACTCCGGTCAGGATCCGCAGTCGGAAACCGACATCAGGACCCGAATGGATATCCGAGATCCGGTGCGGTGAGCATCGGCCGGAACGGAATTCCCCGAGTCTCGGCAAGAGTGCCACAGGTTCCGCCCCGATCGACGATGACGGTGATCAGGGCAACCGAGGCGCCGAAGGCCTCGACGACATCGACCGCTTCCATGATCGACGTTCCCCGCGTCACGGTGTCCTCGGTGATCACGACCGAATCACCCGGCTGCAGCGCTCCTGCGATCCGACCTGTCACTCCGTGGTCCTTCGCCTCCTTGCGGACGCTGAAACTCCGCAGCGACACACCGCGGGTGGCGCCCACGGCTGCGATTCCAAAGGCGACGGGATCGGCGCCCATGGTGAGCCCGCCTATCGCCTGGATTCCAGGGGGAATCAATTCGAGAGCGACGTCCGCGACGAGGACGATGCCGTCGGGACGACACGCCGTCTGCTTGGTGTCGAGGAACCACGAACTCGAAACGCCCGACTTGAGCGTGAAATTGCCCGTTTTCAACGAATGTTGGAGCACATGGCTTCGAAGTCGGTCACGTGCACGATCGAGTTCGGGCAGGTTGTGGCTGGACGACACATTGCTCACGGTACATCGTCAACAAACTCCCGTTTTCATTTGGACTTTTACACTGATAGCCCTAGTCTTCCAACTTATGGCTGCTCCCAAAACCCCCATGAGTTCTGCTCATAAAGAGGCCCTCGCCGTCGGTCGGGCCGAGAGCCGAACCGTTCGCACGTATTTGGAAGCACTCCAACGAAATCGTCCCAAGCGAGGTCGCAAGCGGACACCGGATTCGATTCGCCGCCGTCTCAAGGCGATCGATGTCGAATTTCCGAATGCGGATCCGATCACGAGATTGAAGCTCACTCAGGAGCGAATCGACCTCGGCAATGAACTCGATGAATTGAGCTTTGCTCAAGACATCGAACCCCTCGAGAAAGAGTTCGTGAGGGTCGCGAAGTCATATGGCGAGCGCAATGGCATCACCTATACAGCATGGCGGGAAATCGGAATCGAGCCTGCGGTGCTGAAAAAGGCCGGGATCACCCGTAGTTGAGATGATCAACCGGTTTTTCAGCCGGTATGGATCTACCCGTATATGGTCGAAACCTGAAGCGACTGATCGCCCATGTCAGACGTGTAGAGACTCGAGGGCGACGAAGACCCGATCGATTCCCTCGAGTGACCTCGACAGGTCGAATGCGTCGTCGAGAACCGAAGCCGGAACAACCGACAGGCGTTCATCTGCTTCGAGAACACTGCGGAAGTCCTCACTGCGAGTCCACGCAGTCGTCGCAGCTTCCTGCACGATGCGGTACGCGTCATCCCGATTCACTCCCGCTTGAACGAGTGCGAGAAGAACTGGCTGGCTGAAGACGAGACCGTGACTCGAACGCAGGTTCTCCATCATCCGCTCGGGATGCACCTGAAGACCTTCCAGGAGCCGCCGCAGTCGATGCATCACATAGTGGGTGAGAAGAGACGAATCCGGAAGGATCACCCGCTCCACCGAACTGTGGGAGATGTCGCGTTCGTGCCACAAGGCGACGTCCTGCAAGGCAGCCTGAAGATTTCCACGCAGCACACGTGACAAGCCGCTGATCGTCTCGGCGGAAATCGGGTTGCGCTTGTGAGGCATCGCCGAAGAACCTTTTTGTCCCGAACGAAAGCCTTCTTCGACTTCACGTACTTCGGTGCGTTGAAGATGGCGCAATTCGACAGCGATCATCTCGCACGTCGTGCCCACGGATGCGCACGCCCACATGTACTCGGCATGACGATCGCGCGAGATCACCTGAGTTGCTGGAACGGGCTCGAGTCCGAGTGTCTCGCCGACAGCCGCTTCGATGCGAGGGTCGATATTGGAATAGGTCCCGACTGCACCCGACAACTTGCACACGGCGATGGCCTTGCGAGCGGCCATGAGACGCTGCCGATCCCGATCGACCTGCAGCGCCCACAACGCAACCTTGGCTCCGAACGTGGTCGGCTCGGCATGCATGCCGTGTGTCCGTCCGATCATGACCGTGCTGCGATGAGCTTGAGCGAGATTGACGAGAACGCGCAGCAGTTTCGACGAGGCATCGATGAGGAGATCCGCGGCATCTCGCAACATCCAGCACCACGCCGTGTCGACGATGTCACTCGACGTCAACCCGTAGTGGATCCATGTCCCGGGCGTCCCACCGATCCTGTCCTGGAGGACGTCCACGAAAGCCGCGACGTCGTGTTCGGTGACTCGTTCACGCTCTGCAACCGCGTCGATGAATACCTCGTCTGCGAGCGGCGCCGAGCGCCGACACGTCTCGGCGTCTTCGTTCGGAACGACGCCGATTGCACTGTGGGCTTCGGTTGCGAGGAGTTCGATCTCGATCCAGCGGCCGAACTTCGACACATCGGAGAAGATCTCCTCCATCTCGGGCAAGGAATAGCGAGGGATCATGATGTGCCTGTTCGTTCTGGACGACGGACGACCTCGTCACGTTCCGGGCCGACACCGACGATCGTGATCGGCAATCGGACGTTCTGTTCGATGATCTCGATGAACTCGCGTGCCTTCGCCGGCAGATCGCTCTCGCTGCGACACTCGCGCAAACTCGACTTCCAACCGGGCAGGGTCGTGTACACGGGTTCGACCGCTCCGAGAACTTCGACGCGATCGGGATATCCCTCGACCAAGGCGCCGCGGATTCTGTAATCGGTGCAGATCTTGATCTCGTCGAAGTCGTCCATGACGTCGAGTTTGGTGAGTGCGAGTTCCGTGAGCGTGTTCACCCGCGCTGCCTGGCGCAACATCACGCAGTCGATCCAGCCCGAACGCCGACGGCGACCCGTCACCGTTCCGAACTCGCGCCCGATGTCGATCAGTTTCTCTCCGTATCGGTCGAGAGCCTCGGTGGGAAATGGCCCGGAGCCGACTCTCGTCGTATAGGCCTTGCTGATACCGATGATTCTGTCGAGCAGCCGCGGTCCGAGGCCGGAACCCGCGCTCGCTCCTCCAGCGGTCGGGTTCGACGACGTGACGAAGGGATAGGTGCCGTGGTCGAGGTCGAGAAACGTCGCCTGAGCGCCTTCGAGAAGCACGCCGTGTCCATGCTCGACGGCATCGTGCAACAGCCCGACGGTGTCGTCGACATAGGGCTGCAGACGTCGAGCAAGTTCGGTGAAGCGGCTGACGATCGCTTCGATGTCGAGGCTCTCTCCTCCGAGGTGGGCAATGAGATCACCCTGGCGACAGGCTGCTTCGCGCAGCTGCGCCGCGAACGATTCGAGATCTCGACAGGCTCCGACGCGCACACCCGTGCGGTTCGCCTTGTCCGCATATGCCGGCCCGATTCCCTTGAGCGTCGTCCCGATCTTCGCGTCGCCGAGACGGGATTCT
>JBDLRO010000232.1:0-3176 GCA_039800025.1 Actinomycetota bacterium
TGCGGGCGAGCGGGATCGATGCGCCCACCCGGGCGGTGGAGCAGCTCGCTGAGCGCGAGCGGCGCGATCATCGGCTGGCCGAGGCCATCGCCGAGTTGGTCGCCCGAGGGCCTCTTCCGGGGCAGTGTGGGATCGTGGTCACACACGGACGACGAGTCGTCGCCGCCGAGATCTACGGATCGGGCGAGTTGTTGGCGACCGCTTGGGAGACCTTGATTCGCGGCTACTTGTTGGAAGCCCGCCGTGAGCCGAAGGGAACTCCGTCAGCCACCAAGGCTCTTCGCTTCCTCGAGAAGGCCTCACAGCGGGTGGTTGCCGTGAGCGAAGGTGTCGGACTTGGCCGTGAACACCGGATTGCGTCGAGCAAGATCGCTGGTCAGGCGTTGACCCTCGACGAAGTTCTGGTGCACGCCAGCGCATTCGCGCTGGCGGCCTGAGGGGAAATCATGGCGATTGACCTGACCCCCGGCGAGATCTACTTCATCGGTGAAGTCGATGTGCGGACGAAGGAGCCCTCGTCGTACGTGAAGATCGGACTCGTCCGCGAACGTGACGACAAGCGCGTCGACGAACGTGTTCTCGAACACCAAACGGGCAATCCTCGTCAGCTCACCTTGCTGCGGTCGATCAAGACGCCGTGCGTGTCGAAGGTGGAGAACCACCTCCATCGGTCGTTTGCGACCTCGCAGGTGAGCGGCGAGTGGTTCCACCTCAACGCCAAAGGCCTGGATGACTCGATGGCTCTGTGTGAGCAGTTGGCTGAAGACGCCGGTTGGCGGTCGGCGTTCGTGGAGGCCGCCAAGACGTTCGGGAGTCAATTGTCGAATGGTCAGAGTCTCGATGCGACCGATGAGATGAGGGATCTCCACCAGCAGCTTCTCGTGGCCAAGTACGGAACGAAGCTGTGCGGCGAACTGGGCAAGACGGTGAAGACCGTCCTTGACGAACTGACGGGCCAGGGTGTCGATACGTCGCTCTATGTCACTCGACAGACGAAGGCCGGCAAGAAGGGATTCGACGAGAAGCTATTGCAGGCGGACCATCCGGATCTCTACGCCCGGTTCGTCTTGATGGAAGAGAAGTTCAAAGCCGGAATCTTAAACATCGCCGGAATCCGCAAGTTCGAGATCGACCCGTCAGGGATCAGTGAGCAGTTCGGTTCGGTCCATCAACGAATCACGGACGCCTCTGCGCTTGCCTTGTCTGGCGACGTCTCACCGGATGACTTCTACGAGATGTACCTTGAGGTCTTGGGTCATGAGGTTGCCTTCGAGTGGACGGCCAACTTCGTCGAAGCAGAGCTCAAGGCTTGCTTGGGAGAGTTCGACGAGATCGTCGATGTCTGCAAGTGGAAGCGCGAGATGAAGACCGAAGAGAAGTTCGACAAGGCGGCATTTTCGGAGGCTCACCCCGACCTGGCCGAGCAGTATGCGACGCGAGGGCCTGAGGAGGTCTCGACGGTTCTTCACAAGGGCCGCGGAGCGATTGGAGTTTGACCGATGCGAATAGCAACATGGAATCTGAAGCAGGCAGTGGCTCCGAAGAGGCCTCTTCCCGAGCTATGGCAGTGGGCAGCGGATCGTGTTCGGCCCGACTGCATCGTCTTCACCGAAGGCAAGGTGCCATCCTCTGGGGTTCCGAAAGGATGGTCGGCCGAGTGGAACCCGGACGGGGTGTACCCGGAGAAACGGAATCGATGGGGAACAGTTGTGGCCAGTCGAGGCATCAATATCGAGCCGGTCACGTCGGTGAAGCCGGGCTGGCGACGCCGGGACCTGCGAGTGACATGGCCGGGCGCGGTCCAAGTCGTCGACGTCTTTGACCGGTCCCATTATTGGGGAACCGTTGTTGGTCTCTATGCCGTGACAAAGAATAGCCAAGGGGTCAGTACCGGAAATGGCGCGTACTCGTGGCCGACGTTGATGAAGGAGCTCGAGCCTCTCTTTGATTCGGATCGTGGCCGTCGCATTGTTGTTGCCGGTGACCTGAACCTTCTTCCCCGAGACGTCAGTCGAGTTGCGCAGTCATATGGCCTGAATGATGTCATCGACTACTCGGCAGATTGGCGACCGAAGCTGAAGGGCTGTAATAGCTGCAACCGACCTTCGGGCTGTCACCACATGTGGACCCATAAGAACACGGGCGGGAAGAACCCGTCGGTCCAACAGGTCGACTACATCTTCGTCAGTGATGAGTTGGCGGACGAGATTCGTATCGTCGAGGGCGGGGACCGAGACTTCCCTGACGCTTGGGATATGAGCGATCACGCCCCCATCGTTGTCCAGTTTGACTAAGTCTTTCTAGATCGCAACTTGGATTGACGAGCTCAGTTCCAGGGGGCGAACGCCCGCGGCAAGTAGGCATGTCTCGGTCTCGTCGAGCGCAGGATCCGGCGGAACAAAAATGATGAAACCATCTCGGCCTCGAGTGAGCAAGACGCGATAGGCGTTTCGACGAATCGCATCATTGTCTTTGAGGGGATACTTTGCTTTGACCTGTCGGATCTTCCACTGGCTGTTTTTCCACATCATGTCGGTCGACCAACAGATGAGGGGCATGTCGAGTTCGAGACCTTGGCAACCGAATTCAGTCACCACGTCCTTGAGTGCACAGCAAGATTGTGGGTGACCGAAAGGTTCGTTGTACCAGCGAGCAAGCTTCACGCGTTTGGTTCCGGGCCATGACGAATCAACTCCGAACTTGGGGAGATGGCCTTGGCTGCGTGCTGATGCGAGGAGGCCGTAGCGCTTGTCAGGCTGCCCAACGTAGAGGTGTCGAAGGTAGGTCTTTGCCTCTTCAAGGTCACGAGTCAGATACATCGGGAAGGTTGAAGCATGGATGCCGGTGGCGAGGCGGGCTGCTTTCGAAAGTTCGCCACCTAGGAGGGCTGCTACCCAGGAGTGCAGGTAGTCAGCGCGCTTTGATCTCAGGCTCGTTGTGAGGTCGAGGACAGCATGAGGAGTTGTCTCAGTCGTCGGGAAGTGAGCTGCCAGTCGAGGCGGGCAGTGCACCTTCCAGGCTGACCGGCCTCGATTCTTGCGAACCGCGTCATGCCACTGATCGATGCCTGATTCTTCGCCTTTGTTGATTTCTTGGCCATCGCCGACGAGTCCAACCAGACAAGCCCATTTTGGGAGTCGCTCTGCGACGTCGACGAGAAGATCGGGTTCCGACCT
>JBDLRO010000233.1:0-3054 GCA_039800025.1 Actinomycetota bacterium
ACGACGCGCAGCGAACGGCGACCAAGGAAGCCGGACAGATCGCAGGTCTCGAAGTGCTGCGCATCATCAATGAGCCGACTGCGGCCGCTCTCGCATACGGCCTCGACAAGGGCGATGCCGACGAGACCGTTCTCGTCTTCGACCTCGGTGGCGGAACCTTCGACGTGTCGGTGCTCGAGATCGGCGACGGAGTCTTCGAAGTCAAGAGCACACATGGTGACACGGTGCTCGGCGGTGACGACTGGGATCAGCGCATCATCGACTGGCTTGTCAACCAGTTCAAGGCCGCACACGGTGTCGATCTCGCGAACGATCGCATGGCGACTCAGCGTCTCAAGGAAGCAGCTGAGAAGGCGAAGATCGAACTCAGCCAGGTGCAGCAGACCCAGATCAACCTGCCGTTCATCACAGCGACCCCGGAGGGCCCGCTGCACCTCGACGAGACTCTGACTCGCGCGAAGTTCCAGGAGATGACAGCCGACCTCATCGAGCGCTGCCGCATTCCTTTCGAACAGGCGATCAAGGATGCCGGTCTCACCAAAGGTCAGATCAACCACGTGATCCTCGTCGGCGGCTCGACGCGTATGCCGGCAGTCCAGGATCTCGTGATGTCGCTCACGGGCAAGGAGCCGAACAAGAGCGTCAATCCCGACGAAGTCGTGGCCATCGGCGCAGCTGTTCAGGCCGGTGTTCTGAAGGGCGACGTCAAGGATGTTCTTCTGCTCGACGTGACGCCGCTGTCGCTCGGCATCGAGACGAAGGGTGGGGTCATGACCAAGCTCATCGAACGCAACACGACGATCCCGACCAAGCGCACGGAGGTCTTCACGACAGCCGAGGACATGCAGCCGTCCGTCGAGATCCACGTCCTTCAGGGCG
Source organism: Actinomycetota bacterium (assembly GCA_039800025.1). Classification (GTDB taxonomy): domain Bacteria; phylum Actinomycetota; class Acidimicrobiia; order Acidimicrobiales; family Ilumatobacteraceae; genus Casp-actino8. The sequence continues at coordinate 880 of JBDLRO010000233.1, forward strand.
AGCGTGAGATGGCGTCGTACAACAAGACGCTCGGCAAGTTCCAGCTGGTCGATCTTCCGCCCGCACCCCGAGGCGTCCCGCAGATCGAAGTCACCTTCGACATCGACGCCAATGGCATCGTGCACGTCAGCGCCAAGGATCGTGCGACCAACAAGGAGCAGTCGATGACGATCTCCGGACAGTCGACTCTCTCGAAGGACGACATCGACCAGATGGTCAAGGATGCCGAGGCTCATGCAGAAGAGGACCGCAAGCGGCGCGAGGAAGCGGAGATCCGCAACAACGCCGATTCGCTCGGGTACCAGACCGAGAAGGTGCTGCGCGATCAGGGCGACAAGGTGTCGGCTGAGGAAAAGGCTGCAGTCGAAGAACCGTTGGCGAATCTGAAGAAGGCCCTCGAGGGAAGCGACACGGCTGCGATCAAGGCTGCGACGGAAACGCTGATGACCGCCAGTCAGGCTTTCAGTCAGAAGCTCTACGAGGCAGCCGCACGCGATGCGAATGCAGCGGGCAGCTCGGCGTCCGGTCAGACCTCGGATGTCAACGACGATGAGATCGTCGATGCCGAGATCGTCGACGCGGACAACTGACGGCGACGTCGATCACGAAGGCGTGCTGAACCATGGACAATGACGCGAAGACGAACGTGAACGAAGACCCTGTTCGGGAGGACGAGGTCGAGCTCGCCGAAGGCGAGACGACCGCGCGCGGGACCGACGACATCGAAAACTTCGGCGAAAACCTGGGCGAAGACATGGATCCGGCCGAACAGGAGTCGTCGACCTCATTCGATGACGTCGATGTTGCGGCGTTGCTCGCCGAACGGGATTCTTTCCGTGACATCGCCCAGCGCCTCCAGGCGGATTTCGAGAACTATCGCAAGCGAGTGGCCGCACAGACGTCCGATGACATCGATCGAGCGACAGGACGGATCGCCGAGTCCCTTCTGCCCGTGCTCGATGCATGTGAGGCTGCGTTCGTCGCGCATCCCCAGCAAGTCGAGCCCCTGTTCAACCTGCTGTTGGGTGAGTTGAAGAAGCAGGGCCTCGAAGTGATGGATCTGAGCGGGAAGCCGTTCGATCCCGAGCGCGCTGAAGCCGTGATGCACGAACCTGGCGACACCGATGGCGGCACCGTCGTCGTCGATGTTCTGCGCACGGGTTACTTGTGGAAGGGAAGAGTTCTGCGCGCGGCCATGGTCAAGGTGCGCGGCTGAGGATCAGCGAGAAGGTGGAACTCCGATGACCGCACAACGCGAGTGGTACGAAAAGGACTATTACGCCGTGATCGGAGTGTCGAAGGATGCTTCTGCGAAGGACATCACGACGGCCTACCGCAAGCTCGCACGTGAGAATCACCCGGATGCCAAGCCTGGTGATGCGGCGGCCGAAGAGCGCTTCAAGGAGATCTCGACCGCGTACGACGTCCTGTCGGATGAGACGAAGCGACAGGAATACGACGAGGTGCGACGACTCGGCCCGATGACGGGTGGAGGCGGCACGCGATTCACGACGGGTGACGGCGGAGCATTCGACGACATCTTCCGGATGTTCACCGGCGGACGAGCACGCGGTGGCGCATCGAGCGGTGTCGGCCCGCGGCGCGGTTCCGATCTCGAGGCTTCTCTCGCACTCGATTTCGTCGACGCAGTGCGTGGAGTCACGACGACCGTTCATCTGACGAGTGACGCACGATGCACGACATGTCAGGGCACGGGTGCGCGACCGGGCTCGTCTCCGGTGATGTGCTCGCAATGTTCCGGTCGAGGTCAAGTCGACGACAATCAGGGATTCTTCTCGTTCTCGTCGCCGTGCTCGCGCTGTGGAGGATCCGGTTCGATCATCGAGGATCCATGTGGCACGTGCCGCGGAACCGGCATCGAGAAGCGAAATCGCGAGGTCAAGGTGCGCGTGCCATCGGGCGTCGCCGATGGTCAGCGCATCCGCCTGCAGGGCAAGGGAACACCGGGACGCAATGGCGGACCGAGTGGAGACCTGTTCATCATCTGTCGGGTCTCTCCGCACCCGGTATTCGGCAGAGACGGTCAGAATCTGACGGTCAAAGTGCCGATCACGTACAGCGAGGCGGCACTCGGAGCCGACATCGATGTTCCGACTCTCGAAGGGGACAAGGTCACCTTGCGCATCAAAGCGGGAACTCAGCCCGGATCTCGCC
>JBDLRO010000234.1:0-3184 GCA_039800025.1 Actinomycetota bacterium
CTCGACTTCGCCGCCCACCTCGATCGTCTCGGTTTCGACGAGTTCTGGTGCGGGGAACACCATTCGAGTGGCTGGGAGATGATCGCGTCTCCGGAAATGTTCCTTGCAGCAGCCGGCCAGCGGACGCACAACATCAAGCTTGGCACCGGTGTCGTCTCACTGCCGTATCACCATCCGTTCAACGTGGCCCAGCGCGTCGTGCAACTCGACCACATGACGAAGGGCCGCGCAATGTTCGGAAGCGGTCCCGGCGCGCTTCCGAGTGACGCATGGACTCTCGGCATCGATCCGCTCGTTCAACGTGATCGCCAGGACGAAGCACTCGGTGTCATCCTGCGACTCCTGCGCGGAGAAGATCGTTTCAGTCACGAGTCGGAGTGGTTCACGCTCCGAGACGCGCAGCTCCAGCTCCTTCCCGTTCAGGACGACATGCCGGTCGTCACGGCGTCGACACTGTCCCCATCGGGCATGAACCTCGCCGGCAAGCACGGGTGCGGCGTCCTGTCCATCGCATCGAACAGCACGGAGGGTTTGGCTGCGCTTCCGACCCAATGGTCCTTCGCCGAGGAGTCGGCTGCGAAACACGGAAAGACAGTCGACCGTCGGAATTGGCGTGTCATGCTCAGTTTCCATCTGGCAGAGAGCCGCGAAGAAGCGCGCAATCAGGCCGTCGACGGACTGCAGCGCTGGCACAACGAGTACAACGTGTGGACACTGGGTCGACCCGGCGCGCAGCATGTCGAGGACAAGTGGGATCTGCTCGAACAGTCGACGGCGGGCGGTGTGGCGGTCATCGGTACGCCGGACGATCTCGTGGCCAGCATCCGCCGTCTGCAGGACATCACGGGAGGTTTCGGAGTGGTGCTCGGCTTCGCGCACGACTGGGCCAACAGAGAGAACACTCTGCGCTCGTGGGATCTCGTCGCGCGATACGTCGTTCCTGAGATCAACAAGACGACGGTGAACCAGCGAGCATCGATGAAGTTCCTCAATGACAATCAGGCGACGTTGATGGCCGGTGCCGGCGCAGCCGTGATGCAGAAGATCATGGCCGATGACCGGGCGTCAGCCGAGTTGATGACGATGATGCAGAACATGCAGTCAGGCAAAGACGATCGAACCACGACCTTCCGTCCAGGTGGCGGCGTGCGTGACGACCAATTGCCGACGAACAGTTGACGCCATGGGAGCGAAGGACCGAACGGTCAGTCATCTTTGAGGGCGACCGCGTTGGGGGTCACATTCATCTTCGGTTCATAATCGGCGATTTCGATGTCTCGCGCTTCCATCGACATCGTGGCGCGCAACTCTGCTCGACAGTCTTCACACGGTCCATAGAAGCGCCCCGTGTGGATCTTGTGACATCTCGGGCACTCCGACGAGTCGCCGATCAGGGTGGGGATGTCATCGGTCGTCATGGCGTCTGTCTCCTCATCCGCCCAGCGCATTCGGTTCATTCTCTTTTTGGGCGACGACCTACTCTGCCATTGTGCACGTCGATGTCATGACCACTCCACTGCCGCTCACCCGAGTCGGCGACCACGCCCGCCGAACTCTCGACAGCGGATTCTCAGGATTGCTGTTCACCGAGGCGGGTCGAACTCCGTATCTGAACGTCGCTGCAGCAGCTCTCGCAGCTCCTGGTCTCGATCTCTCCACGGGAGTTGCCGTTGCGTTTCCCCGCAGTCCGTTCGTCACGGCCGCAACTGCATGGGAACTCCAAGAGGCGTCAGCGGGTCGATTCCGCCTCGGGCTCGGCACGCAGGTGAAGACGCATGTCGAACGTCGCTATGGAGTGTCCTTCGATCGACCGGGTCCGCGACTTCGCGACTACGTTCTCGCGGTCAAGGCCTGCTTCGGTGCGTTCCGCGGCGGACCACTCGATCATCGCGGTGAGTTCTACGAACTCACTTTCATCACTCCCCAATGGAGCCCGGGAAAGATCGATGCACCGGATCCGAAAGTCGATGTCGCTGCTGTCAATCCGTGGATGCTCCGCATGGCGGGAGAGGTCGCCGACGGTGTGCACGTTCATCCCATTGGCGAGCCCGGGTATCTGAAACGTCACGTTCTGCCCAATGTGTCCGCCGGCGCCCAGAGCACTGGCCGGTCGATGGATGATGTCGATCTCATCGTTCCCGTGATGACGATCGTCGGCGACACGGAGGGCGAACGCAAAGCCGAACGCGACCACCTGCGCGCCATGCTCAGCTTCTACGGAAGTACTCCCAACTACGCGTTCATCTGGGATGAAGCCGGCTTCGAAGGCACGACCGAGAGAGTTCGCAGGTTCCAGAAAGCGGGCGACTTCGCTGCGATGGCTGCCGAGATCACCGATGACCACCTCGACGTGTTCACGACTCAGGCCACGTGGGACTCACTCGCGGACGAGTTGATCTCCCGATATGGAAACATCGCCTCGCGCATCGTGCTCTACAACGCCGGTCTCGACCGGGAACGGTTCGAACGCTACGGAGAAGTTGCTCGTCAGATCGCGGCCCGCACGTCGTGACCCGTCGATTTCCCCGCACATACCGATACCTGTAGTCCCTCGGTACCCACGGATAGCCTGCCCACATGGCAGGTGACCTGATCTACGCATTTCGTATCTTGCGCCTGCCGCTTCTCGATGCCGGCGGCGCGAACATCGGACGGCTCGAGGACATCGTCGTCGTTCCCGGACCCAGCGGCAGGGCGCCCCGAGTCGTCGGCTTCACCGCAGTCAGTCAGCGCCGACGCATCTTCGTCAACGCAGGACGCATCGCAGAACTCGGTATCGATGGTGCACGTCTGCGTTCCTGGGACATCGATCTGCATCCCTTCAAGGTCAAGCCCGGTGAACGACTGCTCGGCCGCGACGTCCTCGACCGTCGAGTGGGGAACGAAATCGTCAGCGATGTGGCGATGCGGGTTCGCTCCGATTCCAAATCCGGAGGATGGGAGATCGCTCAGGTTCGTTTGGCCCAAAGGACGGCTCTGCGTCGCCGCCCGAGCCATCGACTCGTGGATTGGCGCGAGGTTGCGCATCTCTTCGCCGCAACAACCGAAATGGCTGCTGAGGCTGCCCGACTTCACGACATGCATCCGACCGATGTGGCGAACGTCGTTCGATCTCTTCCGCTCACTCAACGTCGGCAGTTGGCAGAAGCGATGGACGATGATCGCCTCGCGGACGTTCTCGAAG
>JBDLRO010000235.1:0-10965 GCA_039800025.1 Actinomycetota bacterium
GGCGTGTCGGAGCGCTCCGTCTTTCGCTATTTCGACGACATGGAGGATCTCGCTTCTGCCGCCGTCGAACTGCAATGGGACCGCGTCAAACCGCTGTACCTCGACCTCGATTCCACTGGCGACTTCGAAACACGGCTCCAATCGATCGTCAACCATCGACTTCGCCTCCACGAGTCGATTGCCGGCGTGTTCAAAGTCGCCACGATGACAGCAATTCGCCGACCAGCTGTCGCTCTCGCAGTCGAGCAACGTCGCCAGTACCTCAGAAGTCAGACCACACAGCAATTCGCATCGGAAATAGACCGCTGCGGAGATGCTCCCGTGCGTCGCATCATCATCGATCACATCTTGAGTCTCGAGAACATCGACTATCTGAAGAACAGCGCGGGCCTCTCACAAGCGAAGTTGCGGGAAGTTCTCTCGATTGCAGTGAAGCTCGCCCTACGACCCTGAGCGGCGATCGGGATTGGCCTGCGAGTGATCCCACTCATCGACCGCTGCTGCGAACTTCCCCGGAGCAACGGGCCGTGAGATCAAGAACCCTTGGGCGATGTCGCAGCCGAGTCGCCTGATCACGTCGTACTGCTCGCTCGTCTCCACCCCTTCGGCGATGACGTTCAGACCGAGGGAATGCCCGACCTCCACACTCGACCTCACGATCGGATCGGGATCGACCGCTCCTCCACGCAAGCGCCGAACGAGAGCACGATCGATCTTCAACTCGGTGAACGGTGCAACGAGGAGCCGTTCGTAATTGCTGGTGCCCGTCCCGAAATCGTCCACAGCCAGCCGGAACCCGGCCAATCGAAGTCTCGTGAGGATGGACAATGAAGGAGCGATCTCGATGATCGGGGACGATTCGGTGACCTCGAACGTCCAACGCTCGGCTGGCGAACTTTCGAGGAGAATCCTCTGAGCTCGTCGGGGAAGTTCCTCGTCGTCGAGGTCCAGAACCGAGATGTTGAGCGACACATCGTCGAGAGAGGCGAGGCTTCGGTACTTCTTCCGGTCACGGGCGGCCATGTGCATGACTGCGCGCAGCAGATCGGCATTTCTCCCCTCACGTTCGATGATCGAGACGAGAATTGCTGGAGACACCTCCCCGTGCTCTTCGTGTTTCCAGCGAACGAGCGCTTCTGCGCCCACGACTCGACCGGTGGACGTCGACACCTTTGGCTGATACGCGAGGTAGAGGTGATCAGGATCCAGCAACTCATCGGCTGTGATGACCACCTTGGGTCCAGTTGGATCGAGAGCGCGTGCCGTCACCTCGGACCACTCCAGCATTGCTGCCCGGAGAACATCGAGGGGCACCGGCTTCGAGAATGTTCCGAGTACGCGGAGTTTGTGCATTTCGGCGATCCGACCCGCCGAGTCGATGAGGGATTGGTCGGCACCACTCACCAAGATCAAGGGGAGACCCTTGTGACGCGTCCCGAGGGCACTCATCATTTCGATCCCATCGACGAGACCGAGCGAGAGATCGAGAACGACGAGGTCGAATTCGCCATCGATTGCCTGTCGAATTTCATCTGGTTCACTCGCTGACGTCGCCGTGAATCCGGCGGACTCGGCTACAGCGCCGATCAATTCGCAAATTGCTTCCTCGTCGTCGATGATCAGAACCCGCGGACTCCCGTTCATCACGACCGACCCTTCTTTCGACCCGACGTGGGCGCAGCTGGTCGATCTCGTGGATCTGACGTCTCCTCTGCGATCAACGGAGAAAGGGCCGAGTACAAGTCCTCGCGCGAGAACGGCTTGGCGAGTGTCCGCTCCCCCAACTCCTGCAATTCGCGCATGCTCGTGGAATACCCAGTCATGAAGACCACCGCCATCTCGGGAACGATCGCCGTTCCGAGACGTGCGAGTTCGATGCCATCGAGCTCTTCTCCGAAATTTGCATCGGATACCAGCACATCGGGTTCGAAAGTCTCGATCAACTCGAGCGCAGATTTGGGTGAGGTCGCGAAGCGGGCATCGATTCCCATGTCGATGAGCCATGAAGCCACCATCTCTGCAAGATCTTGTTCGTCATCAGCCACGACGACACGGCGTCCCGATCGTCGTGCGCTCACGACCTCTGCGGGAGCGACGACCCCCGTATACCGAGGAAGAACCATCGTGACCTTCGTGCCCGAACCGATTCGACTTTCGAGATAGGCAGTCCCTCCGCTCTGCTTCGCAAATGCGTACACAGTTGCGAGACCGAGCCCGGTGCCACTTCCCGGGCTCTTGGTCGTGAAGAACGGCTCGAACGCCCGCGCCACGACTTCTGGCGGCATACCCGCCCCATCGTCGGCGATGGACAACTCCACCATGTCCGACGCCTCGTCCAATTTCGCCGAGATACTCAACGTTCCGTTCGGACCCATTGCATCTCGAGCGTTGAAAGCCAAGTTCAAGATGCAGCTCGACAGTCGACCAGGGTCGAGCATCAACTGCAATCCAGGGTCTGCGATATCGACTTCGACACGTCGGCCAGCACCAAGAGCTTGCCGAACGAGAGGCAAGATGCCCTTCACCAAGTCAGCCAGCGTGACCGGGCTCTCCTCCAATGGTTGGCTTCGAGCTACGGCCAAGAGCGATTTCGTGATCTCGGCGCCGCGCTCGACAGCCGACATGGACCTCGAGACGAACTTCGACAACTTCTCGTCACGAACGACCGATTCGTTCATCGCCATCAACTGCAAATTGCCGAGCGTGACGAACAGAAGGTTGTTGAAGTCGTGTGCGAGACCGCCTGCCAGAGCTCCGAGGGATTCCATCCGCTCGGACTGTGCCGACCTCATCGCCAGATTGCGGCGTTCGGTCGCGTCCACACAATGCAGGAATCCCACTGGCTCACCACCCGGGCTGATCACCGGATACGCAGACAGTTCGAGGATCTTCATCCGGCTCGCTGACGGCGTTGCCCCTCCATTGCCATCAGAAGCATCCTCTGCGATCTCGAGACTCGCTGGCTGGCCATCCAGAGCTTTTCGGAGCACGTCCTCGACCAGGCGACGACGCCCACTGTCCTGATCGAGACCGAACAACCGGAACACTTCGAGACCAGGGATCTGCGCAGCGAATGCCTGGCGAACGGGTCGGTTCGCGGCCAAGACTCGAAAATCGGAGTCGAACACGACCGACGATCCGGGAGTCGCATCCAGCGCGGCTTCGAGCAGATTCTCTCTGCGGCGACGCTCCTGGGACATCTTGAATTCCGCATTCGCTCCGAGGATCAGCACGCCACCGAGCAGCAGGCCCAGACCGGATTCGAGACCGAGAATTGCGGCCATCGTGGACTGTTGCGAACCGAACGATTGAGTCGGTGACACGGCAACGACCAACTCACTGCGTCCGAACGTCATCGAGCCAGCAAGAACTCGAACGGCATCCGGATCGATATTTGCGTCCGACCACACGTCGACAGCGGGCAACTGGGTCGGATCGAGGACGACGATGCCGATGTCATCGAAGCGGCCAATGACATCGGTCGTTGCTGCACGCACCAATTCAGGGAGTGAGAACGCGACCGTCAGCACGAGGTCTCCCCCGTCGGGTAACGGGACGAGTGCGACTCGCTCGAGAACCAGTGGAGATCCATCCACACTCACGATGGAGTCTGAACCGGCGAAAAGCCCATTGGGAATTTCGACGGGGACAGTTCCGTCGTCGACGATGGCCGTCGAATTCGACGTCGAGCCGTTGATGCTCGTTCCGACCGCAGCAGCCACTGCGACTTCGCTCCCTTCGAGGTAGGGAAGGATCACCTCGGCGAACGTCGAAATGTCGAAGGCAAGGATCGGAGCCAAACCCTCTGATCGCGCTCGAAGGACGTCGGTCTCCCTCTCCCATTGGGCACTCAGAGTCGCATGTACCGAGCGGGCCAGAACTTCGAGGCGATCATCGTTCCGCTGCGACCAGACTTGGCGAGTGATTTGAATTCCGACCAGCGTGATGAGCACGACCATCAGCGGAGCCAGGAGCTCGGAACCCGGAGAACGACCGCTCTTCCACCAATCCGATCCCCGACGAGTCACCGCAATCGCGCCGAGACACGCCGTGATCGCCACCGCAAAGACAAGATCGGCCGCCGAGGCCGAGACTGACGCGTCCGTGAGCTCCAGGAGCGACGCTTCGAGCGACCCACCGACGACGGCAAAGATCGCCGACCAGCCAATGAAGCCAAGGATGCGTCGCGAGGGAAGCCGTGTCGTGACTTCGGCATTCGTAGCGAACAAGATCCTCGAAAGGACCCACACCTCCAACGCGGCGAGTGATCCGACAATGATCCAAGCCGAAACCGGCCACCCTCCGACGTCGAGGAAGGTGCCGAGCACGAGGTGCCCCGAGAACACGCCGAGCATCGCTGCCACGGTGCGACCAGTTCTCCGATCGATGCACAGAACTGCTGCAACTGCGACTGAAATCTTGACGTCGGTCCAATTGCGGACATTGAACAGCGTCGACGCGAACGTGACGGCGACCACCAGGAATGGACCGGAGAACGGCGGCCACGCTCGACGCGTGACGGTATGTGAGGTCGGCGGCCCGTTCATGATCGATTCATCGCCTCTCGAGTAAGACGTTCACGTGGGTTGATCTCCTACACGACTCGACGTCGACAGCGAAATCGAACGCATGGACGGTGATCCGGCGATGTGTCGATCGTATGCCCTGAGGTCGTCCGACGGGGTTCATTCGATTGGACATCGATCGGCCGCCCCCCGACGAGCCCCTCCGCCACTAGCATGTCATTGGTTCGGATCGTCGGGCGACGGGGGTCCACAGACCGGGGAGTGGCGCAGCTTGGTAGCGTTCCTGCTTTGGGAGCAGGCGGTCGGGAGTTCAAATCTCCCCTCCCCGACACGGACTCGCAGCTCTTTCTCCACGATGCCGTCGATGAGGGCGGCGTGCGCGAGAGTGGTTCATGACACTTCTCCAGCACCCCATTTCCTCTCTCGACGGGTCGCCGACGACTCTTGGCGAAGTCGGAGCCCGAGTCATGCTCATCGTCAACGTGGCGAGCAAATGCGGACTCACCCCCCAATACGCCGCGCTCGAGTCGCTTCACGAACGTTTTGCGGGAAAGGGATTCTCGGTCGTCGGCTTCCCGTGCAACCAGTTCCTCGGACAGGAGCCTGGTACAGCCGAAGACATCGCAACCTTTTGCTCGACCACGTATGGGATCACGTTTCCGATGATGGAGAAGATCGACGTCAACGGCGAAAACAGCCACCCGATCTACTCCGAATTGCATGCCGTTGCCGATGTCGACGGCCACTCGGGTGATATTCGCTGGAACTTCGAAAAGTTTCTCGTCCGATCCGACGGAACGGTCATCGCACGATTCGCGCCGATGACCGCCCCGGACGACCCAGCAGTTGTCTCTGCCATCGAAGCTGCGCTGAGCGAAGACTGATCGACGACAATCATCTGCTCCACCAGCAGTCGACAGAATGTGAAGAGGCCCGCCCCATTGGGGCGGGCCTCTTCATGACCGAACGAAGTCCGATCCTGAGAGTTTCAGCTCTCGTAATCGGTGATCAAGTCTCCGATGTCCGTGAACAACTTCGTCGTGGCGTCGTACTGGACGATCTGCAACGACTGAGCGATGTACTGGTCCGAGAGACCGGACATCTTCATCGTCACACCCGGACGGGTGAGCATTCCCACAGCCTCGAAACTTCGAGCTGCATTCATGATCGACGCACGGGTCAGTTCACCCGACTCCAACGCCTTGACCAAAATCGCAACCGTCATTTCAGCGGTGTGCCAGCCAGCGCCTCCGGTGGTGATGATGTCTGTCAGACCCTGGCCTTCCATGAACGCCAAGTACTCAGCGACTGCCGGAAGTGCGGCGATCTCCGGATCGAGCACGTCGACGAGGTTGTTCGAGGTGTACAGGCCATTGGCCGCATCACCAGCGAGTCCCAGAATCAGCGACGACGCACATGTTGCCGTGATGTAGACACGCGGCTCCCAACCCGGATTCGCAGCCTTGGCATTCGCGACTTCGGCGAGGAATGTCGCACAGCCCGCTCCCAGCGGAACGGCGAGGATCACCGGAGGCTGCTTGGCTGCGATCGAGTTGACCTGTGCTGTCGGCGGAGCCGAATCAGTGGCCTCGATCGTCTGCTCGTCGACGATGTTCAAGCCATAGTCAGCGGCGATCGACTCGATCGTCGTCAAGTACTCCTGACCGAATTCGCTGTTCACCACGAAGACCCCGACATCGACTCCCTCGGGGAAGTCGCGCTGAATCGCCGTCGCGTAGGCCTTGACCTCGACGTCATAAGGAATCAGAACGCCTGTCGTCCACGGGTAGTTCTCCGCGTCACCCCAGCCGATCGAACCGGTCAGGGCGAGAAGCTGCGGGTAGCACTCTTCATTGAGGAGGTCGCGGACTGCAAGGTTGTTCGGCGTTCCAATGATGCCCGAGAACACATGCGTTCCCGCATCGAGAAGCTTGTCGACCGCGGCCGGCGTCAAGTCCTTGTTGTACTGATCGTCTTCGATGGCAACTTCGATCGTGATGTCTCCGAGAAGCTTCTTCTCGTTCGCATACTTGACGTACGCCTCGAAACCACCCTTGACCGGTGCGAAGGCTGCCGCGGCCACTCCGCCGGATAGCGGCATCGCACTTCCAATCTTGATGGTGCCCTCGATCGGCGCATTGGCTGCAGCAGGATCGACACAGTCATCAGTGTTGACGGCCCATGCTTCGCCGTCAGCGGCATCGGTGTCGTCAGGTGCACTGGTGTCACCGGGGGCATTCGTCGCCTCCGATGACGTGTCCGATGAGCTCTCTCCGTCGTCCCCTCCGCAGGCGGCAATCGCAAGCGAGCCGACGACGGCGAGGGCAATGGCGCGATAAGTCTTGCGCTTCATATACCTCCCCTTTCACGCACCCCTTGGGTGCAGTGGATTTTGATCGGGGTGCAGTCGGACCAGCCGACCCCCACCCGCCAGTCAGACTCTACTGTCCGTATCGGGGACCGTGTTGCCGATCGCCAAATGCGAATCTCCCAATGGTTTTGGCACGATCACCAAAACTTTGGCGACGAGTCGCTTGATCAATCCGACGAGACCGTAGGGGGCAGCGAACATGATGATCACGAGACCCACACCGAGAATCAGCGTCGCCGGGGACTGATCGGCCCATCCGAAGAGGAATCCGATGATGCCATCGCTGTTCGTGCCAAAACCGCGAGTCGCAGAGTCGAGCCACACGTAGATGAGACCACCCACGATCGGACCCCACAAAGTGCCTGCCCCACCGACGATCATGATCAACAGGAACACGATCGAACCGAGGAGGGTCACGTACTGGCCTTCCGGCGTGACGACACCAGTGCGCAACGTCGACAGAACGCCTGCGAGCGAGCACAGAGCAGCCGAGATTCCGAACACGAGCACCTTCGTCGTGGTGAGGTTGACCCCCATCACGGCAGCCGCCGTCTCGTTGTCTCGGATTGCGACCAAAGAGCGTCCGAATCTGCTCTTCACGATGCCTCGACATACGAGATAGGTGATGACGAGAACGATGAACGCCAGCCAATACGCGAAGACGGCTCGACCGTCTCGGCCTTTCAGTTCTCCGAGAATGGGCCACACCGGCAATTCGTCGTACCGGGCGCTGTCGATTCCCTTTGCTCCCCCGGTCAGCCATGCCAGTTTCTTCCATTTGACGAGGGTCGGGAAGAGGACGGCGACCGCAAGAGTCACGAGCGCCAGGTACACACCCTTGATGCGAAGTGCGGGAAGCGCGATCAGGCATCCGACGACGAACGCAATGACCGGTGCGACGTAGAACGTGTAACCCGGGCTCCACCCGTAGTCCTTCACCAGAATTGCAGCTGTGTACCCGCCGATTCCGAAGAACGCCGAATGTCCGATCGAGATCTGGCCAGTAAATCCGAGGACCAAGTTGAGCGACATGGCAGCGATGATCAGAACGAATGCATCGGACACCTGCCCGATACGCGATGTCGCCATCTGCGTGGGGATCCAGAGGACGAGGAATGCAATCACTCCCACTCCGACAAGACGAAGTGCCCAATGCTGAGCAGATGCTTCCTTGATCTTCAGCATGGCTGACTACACCCTCTCCACTTTGCTCGTGCCGAACAGACCTGCGGGCTTGAACAGCAGAACCACGAAGATCGTCAGAAGCGCAACCGCCAACTTCAGTTCCTGTCCGATCCAGCCAGGGAAGTACCCAGCAGCGAGCTGTTCCCCGACGCCGATGCTCAAGCCGGCGACGACCGCCCCGCCGGGAGAATCGAAACCGCCAAGCGTCGCTGAAGCCGCCGCGTAGATGAACACGGTGAACATCAGACCGGCCGTGAGTTCGCCGACGATTCCGCCCCAAAGGGTTCCCGACAGCGCACCCATTGCCGCAGCAATTCCCCACGAACTCGCGAGCACGAGACCAGTGGGGATTCCGACCAAACGGGCGGACTCGGGATTGCTCGCAACCGACCTCATGGCGAGTCCGAACTTGGTCTTCGCGAACAACAAGAAGAGAAGTCCCATCAAGACGAGTGCGACGACGAGGACTCCGATGTATTCGTAACGCCACACGGCACCGAAAATGCGAACGAAGTCGTTCGGTTCATCCGGGAACAGGCTCGGCATCTGCTCCGGGGGGAGATTTCCCCAGATCATGGCAGCCAGCGAGTTGAGACCGAGAAACAGCGCGATCGATACCACGAAGACTCCGGCCTCGGATTTCTTCGCGACTCCTCGAATCAGGGAAACCTCCACCCCGGCGCCGAAGAGGAAGCCCGTGACCGTTCCGAGAACGACCGCGAGAATGAGCGGCACCCCCCACGCGTCGTACTGCCACACGAGAAAGGTGCAGAACATCGCCATTTCGCCCTGGGCGAAGTTCAAGTGACCGGTACCGCGGAACACGACGACGAGACCGAGAGCGAGCAACGCGTAAATTGCGCCGAACGACAATCCGTCGAAGATGTATTGGAAGAATCGTTCCATATCAGGTCCCCAGGTAGGCCTTGCGAATGCTGTCATCGGCTGACAAATCGGCTGCCGATCCCGAAGCGACGACTCGTCCTGTCTCGAGCAGGTACACCCGTGTCGCCACTTTGAGAGCGAGGTTTGCGTTCTGCTCGACGAGAAGAACAGACAGACCCTCTTCCTTGTTGAGTCGATCGATGACGCCAAAGAGCTCTTGTGTCACGAGGGGCGCAAGACCGAGGCTCGGCTCGTCGCACAAGAGAAGCTGAGGCCGGCTCATCAGTGCACGCGCGATCGCCAACATCTGCTGCTCACCACCCGACAGACTTCCCGCTTTTTGCGACCGGCGCTCCTTCAGTCGAGGAAAGACGCCGAACCATCTCTCCATGTCCGATTCGATCTCGTCATGGCGGATATACGCACCCGCACGCAGATTGTCCTCGACGCTGAGGTCGGCGAATGTTCCACGCCCCTGAGGCACGTGAGCGATTCCCAACTTGACGATTGCTTCGGCACTCGTTCCGACTATGTCATGGTCCATGAAGTTCACGATGCCGTTTCGGGGAATCATTCCTGACAGCGCGCGCATCGTGGTGGTCTTGCCTGCACCATTCGCACCGAGAATTACCACGATCTCGCCCTTGTCGACGACGAGGTCGATCCCTTGAAGAATCTCGAGAGGGCCGTATCCGGCTTTCAAATTCTCGACGGTCAGCAGTCTCATGCGTCCACCCCGAGATACGCCTGGATCACCTTGGGATCGTTCTGAACCACCTGGGGGCTTCCTTCCGAGATTTTTCGACCGAACTCCATCGCAACGACGTGATCGGAGATCTTCATCACCATCGACATGTGGTGTTCGACGAGCAGAATCGTGAGGCCGAATTGATCCCGAATACTCGACACCGTGTCGGCGAGTTCGTCCACCTCGCCATGGGTCAGACCTGCTGCAGGTTCGTCCATCAACAGGAATTGGGGCCGGGCAGCGAGTGCTCGAGCGATTTCGAGACGCTTCAACGTGCCGAACGGCAGGCCCATCGCCGGGCGAAAGGCGAGCGCGCCCAATCCGAGTTCGCCCAACAGGTACCCCGCCCAATCACGCATCTGACGGTTTTCCTTGGCTGCTCCCAGTCGAAGGATTGCCCGAGCAAAACCGACGTTCCCCGTACTGTGAGCGCCGACCATGACGTTCTCGAGGAGGGTCATCGTCGGGAACAAAGCGAGGTTCTGGAAGGTGCGTGCGATTCCGAGGTGGGCGATGCGGTGTGCAGGAACAGCGAGAAGATCCTGCCCCTCGTAACGGATCGATCCGATCGAGGGCTCGTAAATCCTGCTGACGACGTTGAACATCGTCGTTTTCCCGGCTCCATTCGGTCCGATCAGGCCACAGATGTGACCACGCTGGATCGAGAACGAGAGCCCGTCGAGGGCAACGATTCCACCGAAGTTGACGGTGATGTCCGACACCTCGAGCAGATGTCCAGGGTGAATCTCTGCAGCTCGACCGTTGCCACCTGATGCCACCGCGACTCCACCCCCGGATCTCCGCGAGAGCCCGATCGGCATAACGCGTCGGCAAAAACTACCACTCCCCTGATCATGGGTACACAACCGACCTCGAGATGGGCATTCCCCCGTGCAGGAAAGAAGCACCCGAGAATCGCCCTGCAATGGAGTCACGAGAGTTTCCATGGATGGCTCTCGCTTGCGAACCCGCGCGGGTCACGCGGACACTCGAAGTTGACCTCTCAAGGGATGGGGGTCGTGTCGAGTGGCGTCGTCGTTGTCGAGGCGAGTTGCTCTGAGCTCGTAGGAACATTCGTGACGACTGAGGTCGACGAAACGGCCGTCGTCGACGTCGGTTCCGGCGATGGAGTCGTCGCCGGAGCCGTCGATGTCGGTGCTGGCGGAAGCGAGAGCGTCGGCGGTCTCCACGTGCTCGGACCGGGTGGAGCAGGAACAGCAACCCGACGTGCGACCACCGAGATGAACACG
>JBDLRO010000236.1:0-3067 GCA_039800025.1 Actinomycetota bacterium
GATGACGGAAAGGTCTTTCTTCTGCGTTGATATCCGGCTTCGCATCGAGGAGTTGTCGAAAACGTACACATCTCCCGGCACATGGAGAAACTGAACGCCATGCAGAGCGAGTCGCAGATGCAGGTCGTTCTCTTGAGATGCGGAAAGTGACTCGTCGAAGCCCCCAACCCCGTCCAGCAGGTGACGTTGATGCAGGGGGCACGATGTCTGGATGTTGACTCGAGTCAAGTATTCGACATCGGTCTCATGGTCTCGACGATGACCGGGCAACTCCCTCCACGACAGGCACGAAAACATCTGCCCCGTGACCCGAGCGTCTCCATAGATGACGACCCGACTGCGGGCGGAAACAGGCAAATTCTGGAATGAGGCGAGTTGTTTCGTCAGCGCACCTGGCACGAGGTAGTCGTCGTCATCGAGAAATTTGATGAGACTGTTGTTTGCCTCACGAAACCCGAGGTTGCGCGCCACGGGCCCACCCTTCGAATCGGAGTAGAAGTACCTGATTCGACTGTCCGATATGGAGGCAACGACTTCTCGTGTGTCATCGGTACTCCCGTCGTCCACCACGAGCACTTCGCTACACGCTTCACCCGAGTTCAAAGCGCTTGCGATGGCTCGCGTGACCAAATGAGAGCGGTTTCGTGTGGGAATGACCACAGAAATGGATTCCTGACTGGTCAACTCTGCCCCCGCCGGACTTGACCCGCTGAACCGGCAGCACAGCAGCAGATGACGTCTGCTTCCTGCCCGACCACGGCACACTGAACCTTCACATGAGTGAAGTTACACCGACATCCGAGAGGCCCGAATCTCTCGCGAGGAAACAGCAGAAATCTGCCGGATTCGCTACGTTTCGAGGCTTGGAACCCCCATCACTTTGATCAGAGTCGTCTGTGCAAGTCGAACTTCGGCTCTCTCCAACATGTCACCGAAGTAGCGGTCCAATTCGCGGCCAAGATAGTTGTCGTGGATGTAGCCCGCCGAGGGGTGTGGCGTGAGCTCGCCGAAGACCGGACCTCGATCGTCTTCGTAGAGATCGACGCGCACGAAATCGACTTCGGCCGCTATCGCACACGTCTCTGCGAGTCCTATGAGGCCATCACGAAAGTGTGGATCCGACATCCTGACGACCCGGTGGTAATGCCGCACCCACGGGGCCTTCACCGCTGAAAAATCACGCAGGCGATATTGGAATCGACGACGACCGCGTTTGTCCGATACTCGGTCTATTTGCACCATGAATCCGACTTCTCCAGCGAAGCAGTACATCTTCCACTCGATCGAAGGCAGGTGGGTGCTGCCCGGACGAAAGATGATCTCTTCGGCCATCAGGGTGTCGCCCTCACCGACTTGGCACTTTCGGACGTAGTCCTCGAGAGCCGTCGACGTCACCGACTTCTTTCGAATGTGGTCATAGAAGGCGTCCCCCCGCGAGGTCAGTACCACTACACCCTGAGTGGAGTGTCTCTGCAATGGCTTGATGACGGCCGATCCGCGACGTCTGGCCTCTGCAACGCACTCCTCGAGAGAACCAACCGCATACAACTCCGGAACTCGCAAGCCGAGATCCTCAGCAAAACGTCGACCCGCCAACTTGTCGTCATGCTTCCAGACAGGAAAGTCGAGACCCTGTGAAACTGCGATTCCCCGCAAGCGCACACTGCGCGACAACGAACCGACGAACGACGGCGGCTTGTGACGAGAACGTACGCCGAGATACGTCAATCCATCAGGAACGAGGCGGACGAAGCGGGACCAGGAGATCTTGCGCAAGATCCACCGCATCGTCACTCACCTCTCATTGGGTCGAGCGCGTTGGCCATGAGCCGAACCTCGGCCCGCTCCCACATGTCGCCGAAGTAGCAGTCGAGCTCACGGCCGAGGTAGTTGATATGGGAGTACCCGGCAGCTGGATGCGGAGTGAGTTCGCCGAACACGGGCCCACGATCATCCTCGTAGAGATCGACTCGCACGAAATCGGTAGCAGTCGCTGTTGCGTAGGTTTCTGCATACTCGATGAGTCCATCCGGATGGACGGCATTCGGCATCGAGAACACCTTGCGATATCCCCGCACCCACGGTGCTCGAAAGCTGCTGAAATCTCGGTAGCGAAGTTGAAGAACGCGCCGGTCACGTTTGTGCGACCCGCGGTCAGCCTCGACAATGAAGCCGACAACTCCTCCGAAGCAGTACATCTTCCACTCGATCGAAGGCAGGCGGGTGCTGCCCGGACGAAAGATGATCTCCTCCGCAATCAACACGTCCTCGTGGCCCAATTGGCACGAACGCACATACGCTTCGAGCTGCGAAGCCGAAACCTCCTTGCGGCGAATGTGGTCGAAGAAATTGTCACCGCGTGGTGTCAGCACCAATACACCTTGAGCAGAGTGGCGCTGCAACGGCTTGATGACCGCCGATCCGCGACGGCGCGTCTCGGCAACACACTCCTCCAACACGCCGACGGCATACAACTCGGGAACTCGCAAGCCGAGCTCATCCGCAAGACGTCGACCCGCCAACTTGTCGTCATACTTCCAGACCGGAAAGTCGAGACCCTGTGCAACCGCAATCTCCCGCAATCGCACACTGCGAGACAACGATTCGACGAACGACGGCGGCTTGTGACGTGAACGCAATCCGAGGTAGGTCAGTCCCTCGGGCACGATGCGAACGACGCGGGACCATGCGATCTTGCGAAAGAGCCACCGCATCATCCACGGTCACCAAGCCGGTCGAGCGAACTTGAGGCGAGGCGAACCTCGGCTTCTTCCCACATCTGCCCCATTTGTCTGTCGAGATCTCGACCGTAGAAGTTCCCGTGCTTGAAGCCAGCTGAAGGATGGGGTGTGATCTCTCCGAAGACGGGACCTCGATCGTCTTCGAATAGGTCGATCCGGGCAAAGGCCACTTGGGCAGCGAGAGAGAAACTTTGGGCGGCCTCGACGAGTTCCCGAGGATGCGCAGGACCGGGCAAAGTTGGTGACTGTCGAAAACGCCGACGCCACGGGGTCGGGACGAAAGTGAAGTCACTCCTGCGGGGGGCAACCTTGATCAAGCTTCGCCG
>JBDLRO010000237.1:0-3150 GCA_039800025.1 Actinomycetota bacterium
GGACACGTACGAGATCCGTGTCGACGACGAAGCTCTCGACATGCGCGTTGCAGCAGCCATCGGTGTCGCCGCCGACGCCTTCATGAACCGCTGAGGCGCTGAATGGGTCGCAGTGTCGCCAAGCCAGCGACGCCACGCCAGAACCCGAGACCGTACGCCCAGTGACAGATCGCAAGCGCGCGTGCTGCGTCGAACCACGACACGCCATCATGTCGTTCGAAGCGCAACCCGAGCACTGTCACCGCGACGACATACGCACATGGCGGCACGAGCGCGAGTGACCACCACCCGGCTGCAAGAGCCACGACGGCCCACACCACCATCGCAAGAACCATGCCAGCCGGTGCGAGGGGGCGCCACGATGGCAACGCTCGATGCTTGCGCAGAGTGATCACCTTGCACATTCCGTAGTTGAAGTACTGCCGTGCGAGGCTGCGCGGGTTCGATCGAGGGATGTATGTGGAGTGAATGTCGGGATCGAGAATGATCCGACCGCCAGCCTTGGTGATGCGGAAGTTCAGTTCGTGATCTTCTCCGGCTCGACGGAAGTTGTCCTCGTCGAAGCCACCGAGAGCAACCACCTCATCGCGGCGAAACATGCCGAGGTACACGGTGTCGACCTCTTCCATACGAGCTCCGAAATGGAATTTGCCCGGGCCGACGCCGAACACGGACGTCGTCACCGCCGCAACCGCTCGACCGAAGGGCGTCGACCCCACGGGTCGCATCGGTCCTCCGACGACGCTCGCCCCAGTTTCGAGCATCGTCTTCACACTCTGAGACACGTAGTTGCGCGCATACGTCGAATGGGCGTCGACGCGTACGAAGAGATCCGTCGTGCACTCTCGGATACCGATGTTCATCGCTGCGGCTGTGATGCGTCGCGGATTGTCGATCAGACGAACCGTGCCTCCGAATGACTCCACGATCTCACGAGTTCCATCCGTCGAACCTCCGTCGACGACCAGGATTTCCCGAACGGCCTCGTAGTCCTGATCGAGCAGACTCTGCACGCATTCTCGAGCATGGTCACGCTCGTTCCACATGGGAACGATGATCGTGACGTCCGGGCTGCCCACGCCTGTCAGCCTAGAGAGGAGGACTGGCTGGCAGGAACGTCGGTGCTGATCCGCCAGAAGGGTGAATCACGATTTGTCGAACGATACGAGAGTGAGATCTGCGCCGACGGTGACTGTTCCGGTGTAGCCGCCTCGGCGAAGGTCTGCTTCGAACGCGGCGATCTGCTTGTCGCTCTTCGGCTGCGGAATCAAGTGGGTCAGAACGACATGAGCGATGTCGTATCGCTGAGCGAACTCGCCCAGGACTTCGGTGTCGGCGTGGTAGTCGAAGATTTTTTCGAAGGCCGTCCCCTGAATGGCCTCAGCCATCGCACTTCGGCGACACGCCTCGTGAACCAGCACATCGGCGCCCCGAGCCAGCTCGAAGACTTCATCGCACACGCGAGTGTCACCGGAAATCACGACACTGCCATCTGAAGTCGTGACTCGATAGGCGACCGCCGCTTCAACAGGTTCGTGATGAACAGCGACCGCATCGACGGTCACTTCCTCATCCGCGCTCGACCACACACGTTCGGCATGTCGCGTCGGCACGAATGACATCACGTTCATGTCGATGGGATCGGCTCCGACATGTTCACGGCGAATGAGAATGTCGTCGTCGTACGGATCGAGCATCCGCTCGACAAACCTCCGTGTCGGACCATCGGGGACGACGATGTCGAGTGGAGATGACGGGTGCAGTTGCCTCATGACCCACCTCGTGATGACGACATCCACGAGGTCGACCACGTGGTCGCTGTGATAGTGGGTGATGAACTGAGCCGTGAGATCTGCTGGCGACAAGCCCGCATCGGCCAACCTCAAGACCGTTCCACGACCTGCATCGAATTGCAGATGCACATCTCCGCACGAAACGAGAACTCCTGCACCCGCCCGCCCAGCCGAGGGATGCGGAACTCCCGTTCCTGTCAAGGTCACTTTCGTGGTCATAGATACTCCTCGAGTGTGCGAAGTGCCGCTTGAAGCTCATCGTCGTTGTGTGTGACAGCGGCTACGACCCCGTCGGGTCGAACCACGATCGCATGTCGGTCGTCGAGCACGTCGTTGGTGACACGCACCACCCGGAAGGGAGCACCGAACTGGGCGACGACATCGCTGCTCGCGGCAATGACGAAGTGCGGGCCGCCATCGACGATTGCCGCATAGACATCGGCATCGAAGCGGAATGGGCGACCGACAATTTCATCGCCCGACACCACGAGACCAGCTTCGATGAACGGCTGTGGTCGACTTCCCCCATAACCCGATGAGTGATCCAGGCCGTGGCTCTCCCGTCCGGCAATCTGATCGATCAAACGCCCCATATCTGCTGCATGTTCCACCGTGCTGCGCACATGGGGAACACGTTCGACCGTGTACGAATCGAGAAGCCGCTCAGCAGCTTGGCCTCGATGAACAAGAGCCAGCTTCCACGCCAGGTTCACAGCGTCTCGGGTGCCCGAATTCAAACCTTGTCCAAGGAATGGAGGCATCTGATGGGCCGAGTCACCTGCGAGGAACACGTTGCCCCGCTGCATCGACGGCGCCACGACTGCATGGAACCGATACACAGCCGACCGCACCAGTCGCGCATCAGCTGGCGTCACCCATCCTTCGAGGAGCGACCAGATGCCCGATTCAGTCGTCACGACGTCGAGATCGTCGTCTGGCTGAATCTGGAATTCCCAACGGCGATACCGCGCATGACCAGGCACGTACGTGACCGGACGCAATGGATCGCAAACCTGCTGCAGGACCTCAGGGAGCGGTGGTGTCGCGACATCGTGGAGTTCCAGGTCGACGACGAGCCATTGCTGATCGAATCTGAGATCTTCAAGTGCGAGACCCAGCTGTTTGCGCGTCCAACTGGACGCCCCGTCACAGCCAACGAGCCAGCGACTCGACACCGTGTCACCGTTGTCGAGCGTCAGCAGGACGTGATCGTCACTCGTGTCGTCCAGAGTCGCAGCAGTTCGACCGCGCAAGATGGTGCTCTCCCGGCGGTGTGCCTCCGCCTGCACGAAGGCATCGAGATCCGGCTGGTAGTGACACACCACCGGCGCAAGGCCGAGTGGCCCCACTGCGGGGA
>JBDLRO010000238.1:0-4387 GCA_039800025.1 Actinomycetota bacterium
TGGGGGGATTCGACATGTGCTCGTCGGGTGACGGGGCTTCACGATGAACGCTCTCGTGGTTCATGCGCACCCCGATCCGGATTCGTTCAGCCATGCATTGCTCGAACGAGTCGTTGCCGGACTCGAGTCGGCGGGACACGCTGTCGACGTGATCGATCTCTACGCCGTCGACTATTGCGCGGCAATGAGCCGCGATGAACACCTGGCCTACTCCTCGTCCTCGCCGATTCTCGATCCAGCCGTGGCACGCCATGCCGAACAAGTCCGGTCCTGTGACACTCTCGTCTTCGTCTACCCCACGTGGTGGAGTTCGTTCCCCGCCATTCTCAAAGGATGGATCGAACGAACTTTGGTCCCAGGAATCGCATTCGAACTCGACGAAGAGTCGGGCAAGTTGAGGCCGCTGCTCACCAATATCGATCGTCTGATCGGCGTCACCACCCATGGTTCTCCCCGGTGGTACGTGAAGATCATCAACGACAACGGGCGTCGAATGGTGACTCGTACACTGCGCGCCTGCACGGGGCTGCGCGTGAAGACGACTTGGTTGGCGATGTACGAGTTGGATGCACGCTCTCCGGTGCGCCGTCAACGGTTTCTCCAACGAGTTCAGCAGACGTTGGGTGAACTGTGAAGAATTGTCTCATCGTCCATGCTCACCCCAATCCGGATTCGTTCAGCCATGAACTTCGGAGTCGAGTCGAACGTGGAATCCGAAGGGGCGGCGTAACAGTGCGCGTCCGCGACCTGTACGCCGAATCCTTCGACCCTCGACTGACTCTCGCCGAACGTCGTGCGCATCTCGAACCCCCGTCCGCCAAATTGCACCTCCAGACCCATTTCGCGGACTTGACCTGGTGCGACACCATCGTTTTCATCCACCCCATGTGGTGGGGATCTCAGCCGGCAATGCTCAAAGGCTGGATCGATCGCGTTTGGGTTCGCGGCGTCGCGTGGGAATTGCCAGAGGGGGCCCGTCGCCTGCAGCCCTCATTGCACAACGTGCGACGACTCGTGACTGTCACGACCAATGGTTCGTCACGCCTCGTCAACACCCTCCAGGGCGCACCGGGCCGGCGAATCGTCAATCGCTCATTACGAGCGATCTGTCACCCGTTGTGCAGGACCAAATGGATCGCGATGTACAGCGTCGACTCCGCAGGCGACCGCGAACGAGAAGCATTCCTCGAGCGCGTCGAAACGACACTGTCGAGACTCAGCCGCTGACGAGCGCGCGAGCGACTTGAGCTGCAACATCGGCGTTGTTGCGAGCGAGGGAAACGTTGGCTGGAAGGCTGGAACCTTCCGTGGCTCGGCTGATGGCAGCGAGAACATGCGGAGTGACCGCTGGACCCGTCACGCCGTCTCTCGCACATTCATCGAGCGCTCGAGCGACTGCTCCATCGATGCCCTCTGCATCGAGTTCGTCGGACTCGGGAATCGGAACGGTCAACAACAAGCCTCGATCACTGCGGCTGCGGTTGTCATGAATGGCTGCGACCTCTGCGGCGGTCTCCACGCGATGCGGAATCGCACATCCAGACGATCGGGTATAGAACGCGGGAAACCAGTCATGACACCATCCCAGAACGGGAACTCCGGCTGTTTCGAAGTATTCGAGAGTTCGCCCGAGATCGAGAAACGCCTTTGCACCGGCGGACACCGTGATCACAGGAAATCCCGCAATGGCATCGAGATCTGCCGAGACGTCCCCCGTGTGTTCGACTCCACGGTGCACACCGCCGATGCCGCCGGTTGCGAACACCTGCACTCCCCCTGCACTGGCGATCGCGACCGATGCAGACACCGTGCTTGCTCCGAACGCCCATGACTGAGCAACCGCAACCGCGATATCACGCTCGGCCATCTTGCGGGCATCGCCGAGAATCCGATGGCGCTCGCCCGAATCGAGTCCGAGCCGCACGATGCCGTCGATCACTGCGGTCACAGCAGGTACGCAATCCCTCGAGCGAATCACCTCTTCACACGATTCGAGGGCCCTTTCGTTCCAGGGCTGCGGCAGTCCGAGTGTGGAAAAGATCGTCGACTCCAATGCCACGATCGGACGGCCTTCGGCCTGGGCAGCGACGACTTCGGGAGACTTGACGACCTTCATGACACCTCATGGAGCGGGGATCGAACGAAACGACTCACCGTCTCAACATGGTGAGTGTGAGGGAACACATCGAGAACCTCACTATACGCGAGTCGATATCCCGCCTCTTCGAGAAGTCTTGCGTCACGCCCGAGAGACGCAGGGTCGCACGACACGAGAACGAACACGGCGGGCTCACATTTGGTGAGAACGTCTACGGCCTCTGCGCGCAATCCGTCTCGCGCAGGGTCGGCAATGACAATGGCTGAAGGCACCGGCGACCACTGCTCGACACGCCCCTCGAAGATTTCGACATCGTGATGACGAAGGTTGACTCGGGCGTCCGCACACGACGAAGTATTCGCCTCGATGAGCACCGTGCGACGCTCGCGGGGAACCACCGTGCCCGCGAACAGACCCACTCCCCCATACGCGTCGATCACGACCCCATCCGGCCATGACACCGATGACCCAGCAGCACGAGTCACCGCTGCGACCAATGCGTCGGCAGCTCCCGGCGAGGATTGGAAAAAGGAACTCGCGGAGACGACGAACTCGACACCGGCGATCGTCTCTCGAATCGTCGCTGTCGATCCTGTTCGACAGGAATCGTCGGTCGACAGCAGATCTTCCGCTGGCTCGACCCAGACAACGCTGTCGTCGCTACTCGTTCCGACCCGAAGAACGGCCTCGGCATCGGAGGCAAGGTGCAGTCCAGCAATGATTTCGTTGATGCGCGGGTGGGCAACGATGCACGACTCGATCGGCACGACATCACGGGATCGACGTCGACGGAAGCCGACCCGATCTCCCGATGCAGCGACTCGCACCGTGGTGCGCAGCGTCCTCATCGAGTGGGCCTGGCGAACCACGCGCACGTCAGGTGACCGAACCCGACCCAGCCGCTCGAGAGACTCGATCACGATCGCCTTCTTGATCTCCATCTGGAGGTCTTCGTCTGCATGCTGGAGATCGCAGCCTCCACATCCGGCAGATACATAGGGACACTCGGGCGTCACTCGATGCTCATTGCGGTCGACGATGTCGATTGCAACCGCGCGGGCGTAATCCTTGGATTCGGACACGATGCGAGCCGACACACGTTCTCCTGGCAGCGCCCCTTCGACGAAAACCACTTTCCCCGTGGAGTCACGTCCGAGTCCGTCACCCTCGGCAACCACTTTGTCCACGCGAATGTCGATGATGCGCTCGGAACGTTCGACATGACGTTTCGTCCGGTTCCTGCGATCCACGACCGTCCAGGTTAGGGCGATGTAGCGTACGCATGTGCCCCTCCCGATTCAGATCGCACCGTCCGTTCTGCCGTGCGACTTCGCTCGCCTCGGAGCCGAAGTCGAGGCACTCGATGCTGCAGGAGTCGACTTGTTCCAATGGGACGTCATGGACGGCCAGTTCGTTCCGAATCTGACTTTCGGTCCCGACATCATCGCATCAGCGCGTAGGTACACCTCGAAACCATTCGAAGCCCACTTGATGGTGCTCGCTCCCGATGCACTTGCGTCTCGATATGTCGACGCAGGTTGCGAACGACTGATCGTTCATGCCGAGGCATGCCCCCATCTGCACCGCACACTGGCGCACATTTCCTCTCTCGGCGCCCGTGCTGCGGTTGCACTCAATCCCCACACTCCAGTGGAAATGGTCGAGCACGTCTTGGATCTGGTCGATCTCGTTCTTGTCATGACGGTCAATCCTGGTTTCGGGGGTCAGGCATACATCGCAACGATGGAGCCGAAGATTCGCGCCTTGCGAACCATGATCGATGACGCAGGCCTCGCCGATGCGGTCAACATCGAAGTCGATGGAGGTATCGGACCTTCGACGATCGCAGGTGCCGCGGCAGCTGGCGCGAACATCCTCATCGCCGGCACTGCACTCTGGCGCTACGAAGAAGGCCTTGCATTCGCTGTCGAGGATCTCCGCTCACGAGCACACGCGGCCCGAGGCTGATCACCGACGTCGATCGCGGCGATTCACCAGAGGCTCACCGTTCCAATATCGATAACTCGCGTGCAGGAATGCCGAACCGATGTTCCGCAACGTTGCGAGGACCACGAGAATGCCGAGAACCCACGCCAACGGCAGAACGATGGATCGGATCACTTGTCCCTGTGCTTCACGGATCGGTGCGAGAACTCCGCTCTCCACTGATCGACCATCGGGGTCGAGTGTCCGAACCGCATCTTCGATCTCCGGGCAGTTCACCCCGGAGTTGAGCCCGACCACCTGACTGCTCCCGAGCAAGGGTTCAGGATCACGGATCTTCGAGAA
>JBDLRO010000239.1:0-7553 GCA_039800025.1 Actinomycetota bacterium
GTCCAAGGCGGAGCAAGTCGTTCGAGCTGCACTCGAACAACGCCGACTGGTTGCCACCTCGGCTCTGCCGAACGGAACTCGAATCCGCTTCCCGGCATGTTTCGTTCTTCACGTCGTCGACCTCACCAAAGATCGTCATGGGGACAAATTGTGGACGTCCGACGAGCTCAGTCACCTGATCGGACCGGGAGGGTCCGGAAACGAGCAAAAGCTGGCGACGGATGTGTCGGATGCGATCAAGTCTTTGAACCTCGAGACCTTCGAGACACTGATCGAAACCGTGGGTGCACTCAAGAACATCACACCTGTGACGATGCACAGCGGTCTCCCCATCAACAACATCGGTGCGCTCCTCCGACTGATCGAAGCAGCACATCGGCGGGGACGATTCATCGCCGAAGAGCAGATCAAGTATTGGTCGTCGAACGCCAGCGGATTTCACGGACTCTGGGTAGCGCCCAAGCGTCTGTTGCAGGAGTCAGGAGCGATCGGGCTCGAACTTCTGGAGAGAGTCAACGATCTGCTCACCCACCCTGACGACACTTCGTCGACGGGTCTTCCCCCCTACTTGATCGAGGCCATCGAGACCGAAGCGACTCGCTCGTCGTTCGTTCGCACCGGAGCACGCACACAACTTCCGCGCCCGCGGCTGCTCCTCGACCCTTACTCGTGCCGAGGACCCGTCATCAAGCTTCCGGTCTCTCCTGGATCTCCGATTGCTCGCTGGCGTACGACCGGAACTCCCCGGGCCGAGTACGCCGCTTCATCCAACGAAATCCGAGAAATCGACCTCGGCGTGAGCCCGACGTATGAAGTGACTGCCATCACGAGTGATGGTGCTCTGCTCGAGTCTCGATCTTTCCGCGCCTTTTCGAAAATTCCTGTCTATTTCTTCGACCCGACAACTGGGCGACTCCTCGAAGCCGACCGATCTCGAATCGACATCAACGTGAGATCAGTACTTGCTCTGGTCCATCCAAAGGTGAACATTCAAGGAGGCGAACCGGTCGATACACCCTTCCCCGAGCCAATCGGCTCGTGGAGCGGCTGGAAGATCGTGGAGTACGACATCTCGACCTCCAATCGATTGATTCTCTCTGATCGCACTCAGCCCGAAGATTCGTGCGAGATCGTGTTCCGACGTGGGCTCAGTCGCCCGTCTCTGACCGAACCGTCGCAAACCGCACGTCGAATTCGTGCGAACGATCAACCCGTCCATGATGCTGCACCCCATCTGATCATCGATCTCGGTGCCACCAATCCTGATCTGGTCACCATCATCATCACCTCTTCCGAAGGGGAGCAATCGATTTCCCTCGCCGATGTCGAACGGCAGAACGATCGTGTCGATCTCGCCCACTTCCTCCCTCGTGATGGCACCTACAACGTCGAAGTGAGGGGTCCGAGTGGCCTGTCGATGCGTCGGCAAACTTTCGTGCTTCTTCGCGATCTCACTCTCGTTCAGACACCATCGTTGGCCCTACCCGGCGACTCGATCACCATCGACATCACCATGGAAGGCGCCGCCACCCGGTTGCACGTCGACGCCGTCGACCACGCCACATCAGTAGCGACTAATGCGTGCGGGTACGACATGGTGGTCTCTCTCGATCGGTTTGCTTGGTCGCTGCGACTCCCTGGTGAGGACGGTGCAGCCTTCGCGGGGCAGCCGTTTCGTCTCGCTGTCGACGACCTGTCTCGAGCCGGCGCCGCTTTCTTGTACGTCGATTCAGGCCTACCACAACAGTTCCAGCTCACGCTCCGACACGAACACAGGCACTTCCACCCCATAGGGAGTTCCGGTGAAACCTCCCGCTGGGCAGTGAACCTTGGTGAGTTTCTCGACGACGTTCGACTTGCCGGGGCGGAGTCACTCGATGTCGTCGTTCGCCTGATTGATGGTCGCGAAGTCGTCGTCGGTACCATCGCCGCCGAGTACATCGTCGACGTCACAGGTACGGAAGTCGACCCCAACATCGCTCCGGCGGTCATCCGCCTCCACCTGGTCGAAAACAGTTCATTCCGGTCGAGAGTCGCGCGCATCTGGCATCTCGATCGGCCTTGGGAGGAGAGCTTCACCGTTCCGATACCGGATGGTGTGTCGGGAAACATCGAGATCGTGCTTCCGGTCGGTCATCGTCGTGGGACCTTCCGCATCTGGGTTCGAGTCGAGGGCGCCTTGGCACTGATTCCGAAACTGCCGTCGAAAGAGACCCGTGGTGTCGTCGACGTAAAAGTGGAATCGGGCTTGATCATCGACACCAGCAAGGCGGAGGACCGACTGATCTCCGCTGTCGTGGACACCAACCCACGAGTTCTCCAGGACGGTGATGTTGCACGAGCTGGCTACGTGTTGATCGCACTTCTTGCGCAGGAGATTCGCGACGGAAGGGGGAAGGGCGTCGGGTCACCCCGATCCGGTCTGATCTTCCGCCTCTTGCTGAACGATCCGCATGTCATCATCGCCCAGATAGCGCGCGCGCTCAGCCGCAACGTCGTCGCATCCCATGAAGCTCTGTCGATCACTCTCGCCTTGTTGTCGATCATTTTCGAGGCCGAAGACGCTCATGACCTCACCATCGCTCCCGACGATGCCGACTTGGTGTGGAGCCAACTCCCATGGCTCGGGGCAACGGTCGAACCGTGGGACGATTCGATGGAGTCACGTCATAGGTGGACCCAACGCCTCGGATGGCCCACTTCCCCGATGGCCGAACAGGTCGAGCCGGAATCCGACGACCCCTTCGCCGTCGAGGAAGCCGACCAACTCCCTCCGATACGCCCCATTCTCGCCAATGACTTCGATCTCCAAGCGCGCCTCTTCAAGGATGTGCCGAAAGAGACGATCGAAGGCATTCTCGATCTCAACGTGGGCACGCGAACCGACCTTCCGCTCTCGGTTTCCGCCGAATGGGACGCGGTCATCAGGAGTATCGGCCCCCTTGCCACCGAGGACGGGGCACTTGCCGTCAAGAGATGGAACATCGAGCACTCATCCGTCATCTATGCGGCCGTCAAACATCTGGAGAGTCATCCCTTTTCGTCAGTGCTGTCGCAGTACTCGGTCAGGGCGATGAGTCCGTACTCGACGACGAATGATCAGTGGTTCTTCCACAACGTGGTCGCTCTTGCCGTCCATCTCACCGCCGCACGTGACCATGGTGAGACCATCGCAGCAGCTCTCGTCGACGCCAGCGAACTGTCTCCTCAATGGGTCGGCTACGCCCTGCTCCTCGCCTTGTCATTCCATCCCTACTCTCGATTGGACCGGTAATGGTGCTCGACCCGCTAGTTGCATGTGATCGTCTGGAATCGTCGTACGGTCGATACCTCCGCACCACCTTCCGACCCAAAGACCCGCTTCTGGAGGCACGATTCGCGGAACTTCTGTCCCAACCGGAGAATCGGCTCGGGAAGGGACCCATCCTTCAAGCGGCTGCCCCCTACACAAAGGGGCTGTCCATCGATCAGCTCATCGAGTCCGGCGAACTTCATGCCGACATGAGGGTGCTGGGGAACCATGGCTTCCCACTCGACCGCTCCCTGTACGCACATCAAGTCACGTCACTACGGAAGGCGAACGCGGGAGCAAATCTTCTGGTCGCCACCGGAACAGGGTCGGGCAAGACCGAAAGCTTCTTGCTTCCGATCATCAACAAGCTTCTCGAGGAAAGAACTGCGGGAACGCTCGCCGAGCCCGGGGTGAGAGCTCTGCTGCTCTATCCGATGAATGCTCTCGCCAATGATCAGGTCAAGCGCCTACGAGATCTTCTCGGAGGTTTTCCCGACATCTCCTTCGGTCGATACACCGGGGAAACCAAGGATTCCGAGACGGATGCCCTCGCGCTCTATCGAATGATGAACGGATTCGAACCTCTACCGAACGAGTTGATCTCGCGAGAGCGTATTCAGGTCAGTCCTCCTCATGTTCTGATCACGAACTTCGCCATGCTGGAATACCTGCTTCTTCGTCCACGTGATTCCGCCCTTTTCGACGGCAGCACGGGCAACAAGTGGCGTTTCATCGTGCTCGACGAAGTGCACTCCTACGACGGATCGAAAGGTGCCGAGATCGCCTACTTGTTGCGCCGAGTTCGAGACCGGGTCAACGGCAGCAAGAGGGGAAGGATTCAATACATCGGGACGAGCGCAACGCTGGGTTCGGGTTCCGCTGACGCTCCGCGGTTGGTCGACTTCGCAGGGTCACTTTTCGACGAGGCGTTCGACCCCTCGTGCATCGTCGAACCCGATCGAATTCCCCTCGACACGATCCAGCCGACATGGACGGTCACCCCCGATCAGATCCGGTCCGTGAGCGCCCTCGTTTCAGGTGATTTCAGTTCCCAGGACATCATCGCCACACTCGGTCAGGACGATCTCGATCTCTCCGAATCCGACTCTCCCGAAGCCGTACTCGCCCGTGCTTTCCTGAACGAAGATCGCACCTCTCGCCTTCGCCGGTCTCTGGCCTCGCATTCGATCGACTTGGCTCAGGCTCAAACGATCGTCGGGCTGGATGACCCTGCGGACGTCGTGGCCCTGGTCAACATCCTGTGGCGAGCGATCGATCCGACCGGGCATCCCTTGCTTCCGGCCCGCTACCACTTCCTTCTCCGTTCGCTCGAAGGTGCCTTCGTGTGTCTCGATTCGAGCCACGCCGGAACCGGCCGTCTCTTCCTGGATCGGCACTTCAACTGTCCGGACTGTCAATCGGCCGGGCGTACGAGACGCCTGTTCGAATTCGGCTCCTGCCGTCGATGCGGATCGGGTTTCGTCGTCGGCCAGAAAGAAGAGAACCATCACGGCAACGACGTTCTCCTGATCGCCGGCTCGCACGAATTCAATCTTGTTCACCTGCTCATCGGTGAAACCGACGATGAGGTCGACGAGGACGACCTCGACGACGACACGGCTGTGGATCGGATCGTTCTGTGCTCGACATGCGGATCGTACGGCAACGCCGACGCCCTCAAGAGCTGCTGCGACGAGCCCACTCATCGTCCGGTGACGTTCGCCAAGCCCGGCAAGGAAGGACTGTTGCGAACCTGCCCCAGTTGCCGTGGTCGAACCGCCGGAAACATCGTCGGTCGCTTCCTGTCCGGTGCCGATGCTTCCGGAGCTGTCATCGCTTCCAGCATCTACCGCGAGGTTCCCGAAGATCCCCATCCGGATCCCCGAGCCGTGGCGAAGGGCCGCAAGCTCCTGACCTTCTCCGACAGCCGCCAGGATGCAGCCTTCTTCGCCCCCTACTTCGAGCGAACCCACAATCGTTCCATTCAACGTCGCCTCATTCATGAGGCTCTTCTCACGATCGAACAGGCACATCCAGGAGTTCGACCGCGAACCGACGACGTCTTGATCGAGCTCGTTCGACTAGCCGAACAGCACGGAATCCTCGATCAAAGTGCGGGCATCATCGCCAATACGACCGAAGCGAAGCGTTGGCTGATGAGGGAGATCATCTCGACGGATTCAGGGCAAAATCTGGAAGGAACGGGTGTGGCAGCCGTTCTCCCGGTGCTTCCCGCCGGACTCGTCGTCCCTCCGGGTCTCGTCCCGGATGGATTGACCGAGGACGAAACTCTGAAGCTCGTCCATGTGCTTCTGTTGAGTCTCAAGACCAAGAACGTCGTTCGTCCCCTCGACATGGTGGACCTTCGGGACGACTTCTTCGCCCCCACTAACTTCGAACGGTCGATTCGGGGGCAGCACGCCAGCAAGTCGACTCTCGCTTGGAGCCCGAGCGAGGGAAAGCGCAATGCGCGTCTCGACTACGTCGAAAAAGTGTTCGCCCGAACCTCATCGAGTCACGACGCAAGAGAGTGGCTTCGTTTGTGTTGGGAGTGGCTCACCACTTCCAACAATGGGTGGGAGAAAATTTTGATCGCTCACCATGATCCGCAGGCCGGAGCCGTCTGGCAGCTCGACGCGCGTCAATTCGAATTCGTCCGCCATTCGCCGGACATTCATCCTGTCCGGTGTGATTCATGTCGGCTGCTTCAGTGGACATCCGTGGCTTCCACGTGCTCGCGCTTCGGCTGTGAGGGAACCACCAGCCTCCTTGCAAAGTCCCTCGATGACGATCACTATCGATTCCAGTACGTATCAGCCGATCCGATCCCGGCCGAGGTGCAGGAGCACACCGCGCAACTCGGAGTCACCGAGGCGGCCCTTCGACAGGCCAAGTTCATCAGAGGCGAAATCAATGTTCTTTCGTGCTCGACGACTTTCGAACTCGGTGTCGACGTCGGCGAGATCCAGTCGGTCTTGCTCCGAAACGTCCCGCCATCACCGGCGAACTACGTACAAAGAGCTGGACGAGCCGGGCGTCGGGCGGGCTCGCCAGCCCTCACCGTCACCTTCGCGGCACGTCGAAATCATGACATGCACTTCTTTCGCTACCCGATGGCGATGATCGACGGTCATGTGACCCCTCCTGTGATCAGCGTGGAGAACGAACACCTCGCCCGTCGGCACGTGCATTCGATCGCGCTTGCCGCATTTCTTCGCCTGATGGTGACATCGACCCGACCCGAACCTCGATCAGTGGAGGACTTCTTCCTACCTGACGGATCCGGCGGTCCATCGCTGGTTCAGAGATGGCGGGAATGGCTGCACTCACATCCGCAGGAACTTCTCGACGCGCTCTCCAGAGTCTTGCCACCTGCGGTCGCGACATCGATCGGGGTGGCCTCCTGGGCGTGGGTCGACGACCTCGTCGATGAACCTTCATCGACAGGGCGCGGCTGGCTGTGGATCGCCGAAGACGACGTTCTCAAGTCCCTCGCTCAACTGCATGCCGAAGAGTTGCGTCTCTCAGCCGAAGGCAAGCATGCTCGCGCTGGGGCTGTGCAGAGAGTACAAACCACGATCAAGAGTGCGCAGTTCCTTGGTCAGCTCGCGCGACGGACAGTGCTCCCGAAGTACGGCTTCCCCGTCGATTCGGTGGGACTCGACCTGTCGTCCGAAACCAATGCGTCGACTCTCGACCTCGATCGTGACCTTGCCGTCGCCATCGTCGACTATGCGCCAGGTTCGAACGTTGTCGCAGACAAACGGGTTTGGGAATCTCATGGAGTGAAGATCCCTGCCGGCCGCGGATTGCGGACATGGCATTGGCGCATCTGCAAGTCGTGCGAGGCGCTCACCTCGACTTTGAGTGTCGACGAGGCACCGGATTCGTGCAAGGTGTGTGGATCCCATGACTCGAGTGGACAGGGGCGATTCATCTGGCCGGAATTCGGGTTCATCGGAGGACAGAAGGGAGAGGCTGCGGAGACCAAGCCGCCCAAGGTCGGTCGGGCCGAGGAGTTCTTCGTCGACTATCAGATCCCTCCTGCGGTGGAGACCATCGTGGTCAACGACATCGATGTCGACGTCTTGCAGAGTCGTCACGGAGAAGTGCAGCTCATCAATCGTGGGATCGGTATGGGATTCTGGTTATGTGAGAGTTGCGGACGCATGTCGGCTCCGGACACAAAGAAGCCGAAGAAGGGTCAGCCGGACTGGAAGCACAATCGACCCGGTTCGAGTAACGCCTGTGGCTCCAAGTC
>JBDLRO010000240.1:0-9009 GCA_039800025.1 Actinomycetota bacterium
GCTTCGAGGTCGCTTGCGCTCAGGCGGGGGCGATTTCGGGGGGCGTCGTGATCGAACAGCGATCGATCGCCTTGACGAGCGGGAAGGGGTTCACAGCGGCTCCGCCACCCGGGTGATACTCGAAGTGAAGGTGGGGAGTGGAGCTGTTGCCGGTGTTGCCGACGAAGCCAATCACTTCGCCAGCACGGACGGCTGAACCCACCTTGATGTTCTCGGCAAAGGTGGACAGGTGCGCGTAGTGGAAATACGTGCCATTGGGTGCCGTCAGTCGCAGAGCGTTGCCGCCGAGCGAGCCTGGCTGATCGAAGAATTGCCGGGTGATCGTTCCATTGGTGACTGCGTAGATGGGCGTTCCAGTCTTGGCAATGATGTCGACGCCTTCATGACGACGGCCTCCCGACCGAGGTGCCTGCCAAGTGTCGGCGAAGTAGCAAGGTCCGAGCACGGGGAAGACACTGATGACCGGGGGAGCGGGAGCTGCCGGCTCGGGAGTCGGACTGGGTGCTGGCGTTGCGGGCGGAACAGCCGACGGAGGTGCGGCTCCAGGAACGAAACCGAGGAAGAGAGCTGTCCTCAGGTCCAAGACGCCGGTGACGGGGAGCCCCTGCGCTTGTTGAAAACTCGAGATCGCGGCTTGGGTCACGGGTCCGAAGACTCCGTCAGCTCCACCACGCACCGGAATTCCGGCGTTGATCAGCAGCTGCTGCACGCTCGCAACTTCGTTTCCTCGACTTCCGATACGCGGAAGTGCAGGCGCGGCGATGAGGCCGAGGAGTTGGGCAGTCACCGTGTCGACTGTTCCCGACGGCGTCAGTCGCATGTTCGTCTGGTACGCCGCCACTGCATGAGCGGTGGCCGGACCGTACTTGCCATCCGCTCCGCCAGCGACGGCGACGCCGGCGGCGATGAGGGAATTCTGCAGGGCGCGAACGGAGTCACCGGAGTGTCCCGTGGCCATGATGACCTGCGCCGAGACCGATATCGACGATCCCGGAGTTGCGGTGGGAGCGGCAGCAGGGGCCGGCGTCGGGGGTGTTGCCGGAGCTGCAGGGGCAGGTGCCGCGGGTCGTGAGACCGACGGGGCGCCGGGAACGATGCCGAGGGCGATCGCAGTGGTCATGTCGACGACTCCGGACGCGGCAAGTGATCGGCTCGATTGAAACGCCGTGACTGCTGCGGCGGTGGCCGGTCCGAACAACCCATCGACGCCACCGCGCACAGAGATTCCGGCATCGACCAATGCTTGTTGAAGAACTCGCACGAGGTCTCCGCGCTGACCGCGACTCGGAAGGCTCGGAGCCGGACTCAAGCCGAGTAAGTGCGCAGTTGTGGCATTGACTTCACCCGTCGACGCCAATCCACGTCGCTCCTGGAAGAGCTTGACAGCAGCGAGAGTTGCCGGTCCGAAGTAGCCGTCTGCCCCACCGCGAACTGCAATGCCTTGTCCGATGAGAGCCCTCTGAACGGCGGCAACTTGGGTGTTGCGATCGCCGACGCGTACGACGATTCCGGTTCGGGGACGAGTCGAGGAGTTCGCACTATTGGTGAAGGTCACTCCTCCTGAGACTCCGGTCTGAGTTCGAGTGAAACCCGATGATGCGGCCTGGGCAGAGGTCGGAAGCGCAATGGAACTGATTGCCGAGCCCAGAACTCCTCCAGACAACGCCAAGGCCATGAGCCGAGGTCGACGATGGGTGCGCGCACGGCGCTGATCACCTTGGGCGGGCAGATGGGGATGAACGGCTCGAAACAGCACGAGTGGTGATCGGCATCTCCAGAGGAGATCTTGAGCAATCCCGTGCGGAAAAGTCTCCCGAGCGATCGCGTCCCCGGAATTCATCGATCCCGTGCTGGGAATCAATGCTTCCGGATTCCACATTTTTGCCATCTTTCC
The DNA here is from genome assembly GCA_039800025.1 of Actinomycetota bacterium. Classification (GTDB taxonomy): domain Bacteria; phylum Actinomycetota; class Acidimicrobiia; order Acidimicrobiales; family Ilumatobacteraceae; genus Casp-actino8. The sequence goes on from JBDLRO010000240.1 coordinate 1,895, forward strand.
CGTGCATTTCGATGCTTTTCGATCGATCTCGGTCGATTGGGCCGGGATTGCGTTGGTCTGGACGAGGGGAGAAGCGGGGAGAAATGTGGCGGGAGGTGGGGAGAATAGGTTGACAAAGGGGGGTCTAGGGGGGCAGAGTGGGGGAAAGAGGGGCGCAGTGGAGGCAGAAACCACGAGCGTCGACCCGAAAACACATCGGCTTCGCGTGACGCGGAACGAATGCAACGACTCAGGAAGGCAGATCAGTGGAAGGTTTCGTCGGACGGTACGAGCGGCAGCTCGATCCCAAGGGCCGTGTCGCCCTGCCGTCGACCTTTCGCAACCGCCTGGAGCCGCGCTGCTATCTGACTCTCGGTCCCGACAAGTGCATCGGGGTCGTCACGACAGGTGTGTCGATGGAACTGGCTCAGGAAATGACCCAAGCTGTCAAGCGCGGAGAGAAGACCCGCAGCGAAATGCGAGCCCTTGCTGTCAACATGGTCGAGGTCCAAGTCGATGCCCAAGGCCGCATCACGATCGATGAGAACCTGCGGAACTACGCAGGCCTGACCCCAGGTGGTCGTGTGATCGTTTCCGGCGCTTTCGACAGTGTCGAGATCTGGGAGCCCGAGCGCTTCGAGCGAATGTTGACAGCGGGTACCGAAGCGATCGCCGGAGACGAGGAATGATCATGGAGGTCACCTCGGATCAGTCCTCCCCGGACTTCACCCATGAGCCGGTGCTGCTCGCCGAGATCACTGAGGTTTTCGATGTCGTTCCGCCAGGTGTCGTTCTCGATGCGACCGTGGGCGGTGGAGGGCACTCCCGAGCGATACTCGAGCGACGATCGGATATCGGCGTGCTGGCGATGGATCGCGACGCAGATGCAATAACAGCAGCTCGTGCCAACCTTTCGACCTTCGCTGGACGAGTCGTCTTCCATCACGGACGTTTCGACACGTTGAACGAGGCCATGGCATCTCACGGCATCTCAGTTCTGTCCGGAGCGCTGTTCGATCTCGGAGTCTCATCGCATCAATTCGATGTCGCCGAGCGAGGCTTCTCGTACCGATTCGATGCACCACTGGACATGCGAATGGACCGGAGCCAGGATCGAACCGCAGGAGATCTCGTCAATGGCGCATCCGAGGAGGAACTGTCTCGCGTGCTCCGGAACTTCGCTGACGAGCGCTTTGCGTTGCGAATCGCGCGAGCGATCATTGCGGCACGGCCGATCCGATCGACCATGCACCTGTCCGACATCGTCGCGTCGGCAATTCCGGCACCAGCTCGCCGTCGGGGAGGTCATCCGGCCAAGCGGACTTTCCAGGCTCTTCGCATCGCGGTGAACGAGGAACTCTCCGTTCTGCCCCGAGCCCTCGACCTTGCAGTGACTCACACCTGTTCGGGTGGCCGAGTCGCGGTGCTGTCCTACCACTCGGGCGAAGACCGAATCGTGAAGGAGCGATTCGGCCATCACTCGACTGGAGGATGTCGGTGCCCGCAAGGTCTGCCGTGCATGTGCGGAGCCCAGCCCTTGGTTCGGAAAATTCGCGTGCCGGCGAAACCGACGGATCAAGAGCAGATGCGCAATCGCCGCAGCACATCGGCCCGACTTCGAGTCGTGGAGGTGCTCTGATGGCGCGAGCGTTGAGAGCATCGGAAACTCGCTCAACTTCGGATTCGAGGAGTCGTTCGGAGTCGCGTCAGCGATCGTCATCGGGCGGTCGAGCAACCCCGCGTCCGCATTCGGGAGCCACCAGGCCAGCGCGTACATCCACTCGTACGATCACGACCCGTACCGCCAAGGACCGCGCGCATCAGTCGCCGATCGCACGTGTCGTCAACAGGCGCGATGCGCCGGCTCGACTCCGTCGGTTCGTCTTCATTGCAGTCGGAGTTGCGGTTGCGGCGATCACGTTGATGATGTTGGTCGTGGTCTTCCAGACCCGTCTCGCCGAGACCCAGTTGGGAATCGACGACATCGAATCGCAGATCACGGCGGAGCGCAATCGTTACGATCAGTTGCGGCTCGAACGCTCGATTCTCCGTGAACCTGCTCGCCTGGTCGCACAAGCCAAGGCTCTGGGAATGGTGCCGGGCAGCAAGACTGACTTTCGGACTGTCGACCCGCTCGCTGTGGCTGAGGTTCTCGTTTCGGTCGGAGGATCCGACCCGAATTCGATCCTCGGTATCAAGAATCCTCTCGAGCGGTACGGATCCGTGAAGGCCATCATCGGAGATCGTCGATGAGCCGTCGCAGGGTCACGAGCCGGACGAGCGCCGCGTCTCGGGGTCGAACCGAGACACGTTCTTCGAGTTCCCGGAGTGGTTCGCGAACGAGTTCTCGTTCGGCCGCACGAACGGGATCGACCAGGACTACTCGTTCACGATCTGGCAGTTCACGATCTGGCAGTTCACGATCTGGCAGTTCACGATCGACTCGTGGATCCTCGCGGTCGAATTCGAGTGCACGGTCGACACCGAAGATCTGGAGAGTCGGACCTTCGCGACGACGATTCCAATGGTTGGCAGGAACAGCTGTCGTCCTTCTCGCCTTGCTCGTCTATCGAAGTGCAGATGTCCAGGTTGTCAGAGGCGACACCTATCGCTCCATCGGAACATCCCAGCGTGCATCCATGTCCAAGACGTCAGTCGGGCGAGGGTCGATCTTCGACCGAGATGGCAATGAGATGGCGATCACCGTTCCGGCGATATCCCTGTACGCGAATCCACAGGCCATCGTCGACCCTGTCGCCACTGCTCGAGTGCTGGCTCAGTTGCTCGGACTGGATGCGAATGCCGAGATCGACCTCTCGACGAAGCTGGCCGACAAGGGCACCACATTCGTGTACGTCCAGCGATTCGTGGATGAAGAGCTGACCAAGGCTGTCCTCGAATTGGGTTTGTCGGGAATCAACAGCGTGACCGAACCGAAGCGAGTTCAAGTTGCCGGTGGTCTGGCCAAGAACGTGATCGGGCGGACGGATCCGTTCGGCGAGGGTTCGGCTGGTCTCGAACTGCAGTACGACAAGGTTCTTCGCGGTCAGGACGGCGCGGTCGTGCGCGAAACCTCGGGCGGTCGCAGTGTTCCTGGAACGAGACGCGTGGTGGAACAAGCTCGACCGGGAACTGATCTCGTCCTCACGCTCGACAGATCCATGCAGTACCAAACCGAACAGGCTCTGATCGAAAGGGTGACCGAACTCAAGGCGCGTGGTGGCAATGCAGTCATCATGGACACCGTGACCGGGGAGATTCTTGCAATCTCCAGTGTTCGCCGTTCCTCCGATGGAACCGTTGCAGTGACGAACGGAAATCTTGCAGCCGTCGAGGCCTATGAGCCTGGATCGGTGGCCAAGGTGTTCAGTATCGCTGCGACGATCGACGCTGGATTCTCCACTCCGGAGCGAACCTTCGAGGTTCCCGGCGTGTACGAGTTCGACCCGGGCACCGAGTTCGCGATGACGATCACCGACGCCTACCCTCATGATCTGCAGACGATGTCGGTTCGGGACATCATCGTTGATTCCTCGAACATCGGAACATTGATGGCTGCCGGTGAACTCGGATCCGGTCGGTTGCGCGATTACCTCGCGGATTTCGGATTCGGCAGCTTGACCGACCTCGATTTTCCCGGTGAGAGCGCAGGTGTCCTCAAGGAGGCCAAGGAGTGGCGTGGTTCGGAGAATGCAACCGTGACCTATGGTTACGGCTTCTCGGGAACGTCGGTCCAGACGGTGGCTGCGGTGAATGCAGTTGCCAATGGTGGCGTGTACGTGAGTCCGCGTCTCATCAAGTCGACGATCGATGAGAATGGTTCGATCTGGGAGACGCCGATCGGGGAGTCCCGACGAGTGATTTCGGAACAGACGGCAGACGTGATGTCGCAGTTGTTGACGTCCGTCGTGTGTGAAGGAACTGGTGAACGAGCCCGTGTTGCGGGAATTTCGGTGGCTGGAAAGACGGGAACCGGGTACAAGATCCAGGACAACGGAACCTACGAAAGCGACTCGGGAACTCGTTCGTACTTTGCGACTTTCGTGGGCTTTCTGCCTTCGAACGACCCGCAGGTGACGATCCTCGTCTCCATCGACGAGCCCGATCCGTCCAGCCGGGACCGTTTCGGCGGCACCGCGGCTGCCCCGGTCTTCGCTCGGCTCGCAGAGATGTCGATCCACGAACGCTCGATCGAACCCATCAATGGCGACACCGGCTGTACGCCCCAGTGAACTGCCGAAAAAAGATGGACTGCACTCCTGTGATGAAGCGACGACGCGTGTACGAGGCAATTCGATGATGAAGATCAGCGAACTCGTGGATGTCATCGGAGAATCGGGAACTCGTCTCGTCGGCGCCGAGAACGACATCGAGATCTCATCGGTATCGATGGATTCGAGAGCGGTGGAGAAGGGCGCACTGTTCTGCTGCGTCCGGGGAGAACGATTCGACGGTCACGAATTCGCATCCTCTGCGATCGAGAGTGGTGCTGCCGCACTTCTGGTGGATCACGTGATTCCAGGTGTTTCCGATTCAGTCCCTCAAATCGTCGTCTCCGACATTCGCCGGTCGATCGGACCCGTTTCGGCGCATCTCGCCGGCGAACCGAGTCGTCACATGACCGTGGTCGGCATCACGGGCACGAACGGCAAGACGACGACGACCCACCTTCTCGCCGCGATCTTGCGCGCATCCGGAAGAAATACCGAGGTGCTGGGAACTCTTCAGGGTCTCCATACCACTCCTGAAGCTCCGCAACTGCAGTCGACGTTGGCATCGATGCGCAATCGGCGCGTCGATGCCGTCGCAATGGAAGTCTCCTCACACGCTCTGGCCTTCGATCGGGTCGGGGGAATGCACTTCGCAGCAGCTGTGTTCACCAACTTGAGCAGGGACCATCTCGATTTTCACGGAACGATGGAGAACTACTACACGGCAAAGGCGCGGTTGTTCGAACCGGCACTCAGCGACCTCGGTGTGGTGAACTCCGACGATCCCTACGGTCAGCGACTATTGGACAGTTCATCGATTCGCCTCGTTCCGTTCGGACGGTCGGATGCTCGCAATGTCGAGGTCTCCGTCTTCGATCACGAGTACGACTGGGACGGCCAGCGCATCCGGGTGGACATCGGCGGTCACCTGAATGTGTACAACTCCATTGCTGCGGCGACGGTGGCGCGGGAACTCGGAGTCACTGGTCGAGAGATTGCAGACGGCTTGGCTTCAGCTGGTCCGGTACCCGGTCGTTTCGAACGTATCGATGAAGGTCAGGACTTCACGGTGCTGGTCGACTACGCCCATACCCCGGACGGACTCTCGGAGGTCCTGCGATCGGTTCGGGCCATTCCGGGAGTCGGTCGCGTCATTCTGGTCTTCGGCTGCGGAGGCGACCGTGACAAGATGAAGCGGCCGATAATGGGCGAAGTCGCCGTCTCACTCGCCGATCTCGTCATCATCACTTCGGACAATCCCAGAAGCGAGGACCCCGAGGCGATCATTGCTTCGATCGTGGCGGGAGTCCCGGATCACATGCGCCATCGGTTGTGGGCGAGTCGGCCCGATCGAGCCCTGGCCATCGCAGGAGCATTGAAATTGGCTCGAAATGGCGATGTTGTCCTGATCACTGGCAAGGGTCACGAGACGACTCAGACGATCGGTCTCGAGGCATTACCCTTCGATGACCGCGTTGTTGCGCGGGACATCCTGAGGAGTTCTCGATGATTGCCGTCATGATCGCCGGTGCCACGGCAATGTTGCTCTCGTTGGCAGGAAGCCGCTTTTTGATTTCGCTGTTCCGAAGTGCCGGGAAGGGCCAGCCGATTCTCGGCCGCGAAGACCACGGGCCGGAACACCACAAGGCCAAGTCGGGTACCCCCACGATGGGGGGACTCGCCATCGTGGGCTCGGCGATGGTTGGTTGGGTCGTGGCTCATCTTCGAGACGGACTTCCTTTCTCGAATCAGGCGATGATCATCTGGTTCGGCATCTTGTTGATGGCCTTCATGGGGTTGCTCGACGATGTGATCAAGGTGAACAAAGGTCACAACCGCGGAATCTTCTGGAAGAAGAAGGGCTACATCACCTTCGCGATGGCAGCCGGCATCACCTGGTGGCTGGCTGCTGCCACCGACATTTCCGAAACGGTCTCGCTCACTCGCTTCGATTGGCCTGGCTGGGAAATTCCGTGGTGGCTGTGGGTTCTGTGGACTGCGGGCATGATGTGGGCGACCACGAACGCGGTCAATGTCACCGACGGCCTCGACGGTCTCGCAGCTGGTTCGGCGCTCTTCGGATTCCTCGCATTCACGATCATCGGGTACTGGTCGTTCCGTAACCCGTCCTTCTACGGGGTGTTCCAGGGCGAGTTCCTGGGAGGAACCGTCAACCCGCTCGACCTCGCTGTCCTGTCAGCGGCATTCGCCGGGGCATGTGGCGGATTCCTGTGGTGGAACGCAGCTCCGGCACGCATCTTCATGGGTGACGTGGGCGCACTCGGAATCGGTGCGGCCCTCGGGCTCTTGGCAGTGGCGACCAACACGCACCTACTTCTTCCCTTGATCTGCGGTGTGAACGTGATGGAGGCAGGCTCGGTGGCGATTCAGATGTCGATCTTCAAGGCATCGGGTCGCAAGAAGCGTTTTTTCCGCATGACGCCGATCCACCACCATTTCGAGCTCGTCGGTTGGCCGGAGACGACTGTGATCATTCGATTCTGGATCATCGGAGGAATCTGCGTCGCGGCATCGCTGGCTCTCTTCATCGGTGACTTCACTCGTATCAGCGGCCCTGCGAGCAGGTTGCTGCCATGAGTGAGAAGGTGCTCGTCTACGGGGTTGCCGTCGCCGGACTGGCGACGCTGAAGGCACTGCTCGATCGCGGCTATGACGCGATCGTCGTGGACGACTCCGTGAATCCGCAAAAGGCTGCTGCCGTCTCGAAACTCGGGTGCGATCTCATCGAGCGACCAGCAGCGCGAGAACTCGGGGTTCTCATCTCATCGTGTGACTTCGTGGCACCGGCTCCCGGCATTCCCGAAGCGCATCCGCTGATCGCAGAGTCGTGCGCACGCGGAATTCCGTTGCGAAGCGAACTGGACCTCGCGTACGAGTGGGAGTCGAAGCGAGTCGGTGGAGCAC
>JBDLRO010000241.1:0-4153 GCA_039800025.1 Actinomycetota bacterium
GACGATCGCTGCTGCATCGAAATTGGTTCCGTCGTGGAACGTCACTCCTGATCGAGCAGTGATTCGCCAAACCGTAAAGTCCTCATTCGGCTCGACGGAAGAAGCAAGATACGGAACAGGAACATTGTCACTGCCAGGAATCATCAACGTGTCATATACGGTTCGGGCAATTTGGTGACACGAGATCGCGCACACCATCTCCGATGGACGCCACGGAGACGACGTGTCGGCTTCGATGGCCATCACCAGATCTCCCCCTGGTGTCACCGCTGTCAGCGGATCGATGACCTCGGCGGTGTCGGTCGGAGTGGACTCGTCGGTTGCCGTCGTGTCCGTCGTGCCCCCACCGTCGCCACTGCCACACGCCGCAACGATGAGCCCGAAGCTCACAGCCACTGCGCCGAGGAGGACGCCAGGACGACGCCTGGACTGTCGCAAGGATTTCACTATTTTCCCCCTTGTCAGCCGAGACGTGCTCGGCGATGTTTGACCTGTGAATCGGAAATCCGTCTCACAGTTGATGTGCCCTCCCGCTCCGATGAGACCACGCGTGTGACCCCCTTCACAGAAGTACCCGTAGGATAGTCGTATGTGGTGCGCCGTCAAAGTGTCCGAACCAAGGATCTTTTCGATCCCAGAGTCCGACCCCACATGTGCTTCTCGGGTCGGCATCGTGATTCGCACCGGACACTTCTCGAACTCGTTGGGGAAGTGAAGCGAATTCCACTGCGGACCGATGGCATTCAGGTTCCGCTTTGTCACAGGCTTTCGCCACGTCATCCACTCTTCGACGAGATCATGAATCGCCACAGCATTGCGATCAGTGGGAAGAGAACCTCCTATCGAGATCCTGTTTCGGGTCTCAGCGTGTTCACAGCGCAATTTCTCGCTGATCGGGGTTACTGCTGCGAAAGCGGATGTCGGCATTGCCCGTATGTCGTCTCGTCGGGTGAATGACTGCTCCGAAGGCGACAGAGCCCCTCACAAGGAGATGAACGACGAACCCTGAGTGCATGTCGTTATGAGGATTAGGGTCGTTGATGCAGAAGGCAACCAGCGAACGAGAACGAACTGAGCGAACGGGCGACAGGACGAAAACATGAGTGACAAATTTTCTCGTCGTTACCTAGTGTATGAAGGCGAGCGCGTCGATCTTGCGTCGTTACGAACTGAAGACACTCTCGGTTTGGAAAAGAATGAAGCCAAATCCCAACTTGCCCAAATCGTCGGAAAGATTGCGTTCCTGCAACACCGCCTGATGGCGGAGGCTCGTCGATCTCTCCTCGTCGTGATTCAGGGTCGCGATGCATCAGGCAAGGACGGGCTGGTTCGCCATGTGATGAGCGGTCTCAATCCGGCGGGAGTACGCGTCACCAATTTCAAGGTACCTGCAGGTGCCGAGACCGAACACGACTATCTCTGGCGGTGTCATGCGCGTGTGCCCTCGCGAGGCGAAGTCGGCGTCTGGAACAGAAGTCATTACGAGGACATCCTGGTTCCTCGAGTCAAGAACCTCGTGGAAGAGGATGCCTGGCGGCGGCGTTACCGGCACATTCGTGATTTCGAAACGATGCTGGTCGATGAAGGAACTCGAGTTGCGAAGTTCTACCTGCATGTGTCTCACGATGTCCAACGTCAGCGCCTGCAGAAGCGAGTAGAGAACCCGGAAAGTGGATGGAAGCACGATCCGAGTGACCTCACAGATCGTGCCATTTGGCCGTTGTACCAAGAGGCGTACGAAGATCTCCTCGAGGAAACGTCGTTGTCGCACGCTCCCTGGTTCATCATTCCTTCAGACGTGAAGTGGGGACGGGATGTGATCTTCGCGCGAATCCTTCATGAGATCCTCGAGGAGATGGCGCCCCAGCTCCCCGCGCCGGACGAAAGCCTTCGGCACATCACGGTGATCTGACGTCCCGAATCGGTCTGCCGCTCGTCATTCTGGAGAGGCGCCATTCCGAAGAGGTGATGGTCGAGTTCGAGAGAGAATCGTCTACATTCGAGGTATGTCAGAGGCCCGTGAGATCATGACGTGGGAATTGTTCGGCCAAGCGTCGCGTTCCTTGGCTCAAATCGTCGCCGATGATGGATACGAACCCGACATGGTTCTCGCAATCGCTCGGGGAGGACTTCTGATCGGAGGAGCCCTCGGATACGCATTGACTGTCAAAAACGTCTACACGATGAATGTCGAGTTCTACACCGGCGTCGATGAACGCCTCGAAGTCCCCAGAATTCTGCCTCCAGCTCCCGACTTCGTCGACCTCGCTGATGCGAAGATTCTCATTGCAGACGACGTCGCCGACACGGGGCATACGTTGCGAAGTGTTCAGCAGTTCTGTGAAGGCAAGGTGGGAGAGGTTCGAACTGCGGTTCTGTACGAGAAGTCCCACTCGGTCGTTCGAGCGAACTACGCGTGGAAGAAGACCGATCTGTGGATCAACTTTCCGTGGAGCGACAAGGAACCCGTTGTCGATAGATCCGGTGTTCGCGACGCTTGATCGCGTCGATTCTCGGTCACCTCGATCGCTCTGCGCACACGCTCGATCAGGGCAACTGTCCGGTGTGCGACAGTTGACGTTCAAATCACCTCGTTGTATTCACGCTCTATAGATTCTGAGAGGTGACGGTGAGCAGAGAAATCTCGCAATTGTCGTCTGCGGACTTTCTCGAGAAGATCGGTCCGCGGTCGATACTCGTGCAGCCGCTCGGAGCGATCGAACATCACGGTCCGCATTTGCCACTTGCAACGGATCTCATCATCGCAGAGGCAACTGCCCATGAAGCGGTTCGACGTAGCGCTGCACTCGGCCTCGACGTCTGGATCCTTCCCGCCCTGGCCTTCACCAAGAGCAATGAGCATGCATGGAGTCCCGGAACGATCTGGATGTCAGCCACCACGATGCAGTCGATTCTCGACGACATCGGACGAAGTGTTGCTGCAACCAGTTGCCGCAAGCTCGTCTTCTTCAATGGTCACGGTGGGAACAGTGCGCTGGTCTCGATGATGAATCGTGAGATTCGTCTGAAACATGGCCTCTTGACGTTTCTGACGCACCCTTCGCTTCCTGCCGACCAAGGCGGAAAATCCTCCACAGGGGAATTCGGAATGGGAGTGCATGGGGGGCACGATGAGACGTCCTTGATGCTTCACCTTCGGCCAGATCTCGTCGACATGTCGCGCGCACGACGAGCCATGCCGGAGAACCTGATCGACAACGAACATGTTCGCTTCGGTGGCTCCGTGCAATTCGGTTGGTTGAGCAACGACTTCCACGAGTCCGGAGTGATCGGAGATCCCGAAGGAGCTCGCGCGGACTTTGGCGCTCTCGCGTTCGAGAGCGCTGTCTCAAGATTTTGCGAGGCGCTGTCCGAGATCGACCGATATTCGATCCTTGGTGGATGAGCCGAGAAAGTCTCTCGAAAGAACTCGACGCAGACCTGACTCACTCACCGACGATGCAACACAGTCGTCAATGAACTCGATTCAATTCATCCCGATGCTCATGTCGATGAACTCGTTCGTGTACAAGTCCTCAGCCGTCAGATCCGACGGAATGTCGAGTCCGGCTGCGCGCATCTTGTCGAGGGCTCCGTTGGCACGATCGAAGTCGAAATTCCCCAGCGTCGAGTCTGGACCATTTCCGACCAGCCCGAGCTCCTTCATCGTCGCGATGGAGTAGTTGGCAACGCCTTCTCCGTAGACCCAGAAATCGTCGAACTTCTCGACCGTATCGAGGATGATGGCCACCGCACGCGAGCCATTGTCGATGAAGTCGATCGCTGCTCGTTGAACGAGGGGAACGAACTTCGTCAGGCAGGCAGAGAGTTCATCCTTCTCTTCAGCACGAATCGCGAGAGGAGCAGCGTAGATCTCGAACCCGGCGTCGTGAATGAGCTGGTAGGCGACATCCTTGCCCCACTCGGTGAACTCGTTCTTGTATTGGTAGGGCTCAGCCGAGGCAAATCCTTGTTGGGCGATCGTTCCACCCTCGGCGATGAAACGTGCGGGAGAACCGTCATAAGATTCGTCGACTTGTTCTTCACTCACGACACCTTCGGCAATGAAGACCTGGAGGTACGACGCTCCACCGAAGGCATTGATCGTGATTCCCGCCTCTCCGATATCTGCAATCGTCTTCACATCCGGGTA
>JBDLRO010000242.1:0-4204 GCA_039800025.1 Actinomycetota bacterium
TCGGGAATCGTCGCTTCGCTCGAAGGGTCGAAGCCAGGTCCCACGATTCTTCTGCGCGGTGACATGGATGCGCTCCCGATGCCCGAGGACACCGGTGTCGATTTCAGTTCCCGAGTCGACAATGTGATGCACGCGTGCGGTCACGACACCCACACCGCCATGCTCGCGGGCGCAGCGCGACTGCTGAGTGGACGGAGGTCCGAACTGCACGGTCGAGTGCTGTTCATGTTCCAGCCCGGCGAGGAAGGCCACGACGGCGCCAATCACATGTTGGACGAGGGCCTTCTCGACGTCGGTCCGCTCAGCGACGGCTCGGCATCGGCTGTCACCGGAGCCTTTGCGATCCACACGACTTCGTCTCTGCCGACCGGGTTCCTGAGCACACGCGGCGGTCCGATCATGGCTTCGAGCGACACTCTGTCGATCAAAGTCACCGGGCGGGGAGGACACGCGAGTGAGCCGTTCCGCACCATCGATCCCATTCCGGCCGCGTGCGAGATCGTCCAAGCACTGCAATCGATGATGACGCGACGGGTGAACGTCTTCAATCCCGGTGTGCTGACAGTGACACAGATCCATGCGGGGACCGCATCGAACGTCATTCCGGAGACGGCCGAGATCAACGGGACGATCCGCGCGATCAGCGAGCACACGCGTCGGCTGGTACACGACGGCGTGAAGCGTGTGGCCGAAGGCATCGCACGAGCCCATGACCTCGAGGTGACGGTCGAACTGCGCGATGGATACGACGTGACCGTGAACAGCGTCGACTACGCCCGAATCGCGGGTGACATCGCACGGGAAGTGGCGGGCTCCGATCGTTTCATCGAGTTGCCGAATCCGGTCATGGGCGCCGAGGACTTCGGGTACGTGCTGAACCATGTTCCCGGAGCGATGGTGTTCCTCGGTGCCACGCCGCACGACCGCAACCCGATGACGGCTGCCCCGAATCACTCGAACCGCGTGTTCTACGACGAAGAAGCGATGACGACGGGAATCGCGATGTACAGCGCCGTCGCGCTGCGACATCTCACCGCGATCTGAGGCTTTCGTTCATTCGCACTCCGTTGCGTCGCTTCGATCTCGTCGACCAGATCGTTCGAGTTCGACTCCCACACATGTTCGTCGTGATGAATTCCTATCGTGATGAATTCGTCATCAGCTCGTCGGTCCTGCCGGATATCGGGCGTCACCGAGCACCATCTCGATCGCCGGCTCGATGTTCGGACCCCGACGCAGATGATGCCCGCCGTCTGCACTGATGCACGTTCCGGTGATCCATGAACTTTCCGGTCCGAGAAGGAAGCGCACCAACTTGCCGATGTCCTCGGTCGTTCCCGTTCTGTTGAGCGGCATCTGCGCGAGGTAGTCGTCCACGATCGCAGGGATGCTCATCAGGCCGACGGTCGCATCGGTCGGCACGAGACCAGGTCGAACCGCGTTGGCGCGGATGTTGCGACATCCGAGTTCGTCGGCAGTCTGGCGAATGAGCATCTCGAGACCTGCCTTCGACACGTCATACGGGGTCATGAAACGATGAGTCACGGGGCCCGCGATCGACGAGATGCCGACGATCGAACCCCCGCCATTCGCCGCAAGATGCACCACCGAATGCTTGATTGTCAAGAAGGCTCCTGTCAGGTTCGTGGTGAGGACGCCATTCCATTCGTCGAGCGATGTCAGGTGGATCGGTCCGCCGGTCCCGAACCCTGCGTTGGCAACGACCATCGTGAAGCGGCCAGCAGACGCGGCCACGCCACACGCCTCTTCGACGCTGGCTTCACTCGTGACATCGCACGAGGTCGTGACGACTCCGGCATCACCGCCGGCGATCGCCCGCAGATCGTCTGCTGCTCGCAACAGCCGGTCCACGTCGCGAGCAGCGAGAACGACCGTTGCGCCATCGGCGATGAGCTCTCGCGCGCACCCGAGTCCAATACCGGTTCCTCCCCCGGTGATCAGGACCGACTGGCCAGCGAGCGGAAACGGATCACGTGAGTTCGACATGTCCGGAGCGTAGTGAGCGATGTTCGTGAGATCACGGACTCGGTGTGCGCCGAGCGGACTTTCCCTGATCCTGAACATCTTGGATCGAGATTCGACGAACCTCATCTGTGTGATCTCGTGTCTGCATGAAATGATGTTCCCGTGACCCGACCTGCCGACGCACACGACACGAAAGCCTCACCGCTCGAGGGTGTTCGCGTTCTCGATCTCACGCGGGTTCTGGCCGGACCCCATTGCGGTCGCATGCTGGTCGACTACGGAGCCGAGGTCATCAAGGTCGAACCGCCCGACGGCGATCTGACCCGGTTCTCCAGTCCGCGGGTCGGATCGCTCGCGACGTATTTCATCCAGCAAAATGCCGGCAAGAAGTGCATGAGCATCGACTTGTCGACGAGCGACGGTCGGCGGATCCTGCACCGATTGGCCGACGAGTGTGACGTTCTCGTCGAGAACTACCGCGCCGGGGTGATGGACCGTCTCGGACTCGGATTCGACGCTCTCAGCGCTACGAATCCGCGGCTCATCTATGCGTCGATCAGCGGGTATGGAGCCGATGGGCCATGGGTGCACCGCCGCGCCTATGCCACCGTGATCGGTGCCGAGAGCGGCCTCACCAAGATGCAAGGTGATTCACGGGGGTCGTATGCGAACGACCCTTGGTCGCATGCCGACACCTATACGGCTCTCGAGACGACGACGGCGATCCTCGCTGCATTGTTCCGGCGCGAGCGAACGGGTCTCGGTGATCGAATCGACGTCTCGATGGCCGAGACCATGCTCTACGTCAACGAACACGCGCATGACGAGCTGTTCGACCGCGAGATCGATCCCGAGTGGATCCGATCGTTCCGACCCGGTGACTATCCCATTCTCGAGGTCGCTGATGGCACGACGGTCGTCATCAGCGGTCACCCGGCCGAACGAGGCACGTTCGAGCTGATGGTTGACGTGATGGATCGACGCGATCTTCTCGATCATCCGCACTTCGCAACCGTGTCGTCCCGTCTCGAACACTTCGACGAACTGCGCACCGAACTGCTCGAGTGGGCGAAGTCGATGCCTGATGCACACGCATTCGAGGAGCGGTGTGCGAAGTTCGGCCTCGCAGTCGGCGTGGTGCGCACGGTCCGCGAACTCGCCGAGAGCGACTGGGCCGCTGCCCGGGGTGCTGTGGCGGCGATTCCCGATCGGCTCGGTGGATACCTGCGGATGCCCAATGCCCCATGGCATTTCCGCAATGCAACGGTCGGCACCCACGGGGAGCCCCGGTATCGGGGTGAGGACAATCGCACCGTGTTGAAGACCCTCCTCGGGTTCAGCGATGCCGAAATCGACGACCTCGAAGCCCGAAACGTGCTGTCGAGCCGGCTGCCCAAATCGTGAGCAGAGGGCTCGACTCCGCTCAAGAGTTGCTCACCGGCATCTACCTATCTATAATTGGTAGATGCGTATTTCTCGATTTTCTCGTCGGATTCATGCCCGTCCACGAGCTTTCTGGAGGATCCCGCTGGCTCTCGGCATGACCTTTGGGTCGATGGCCATCTGGACCGCCCCTGCGACCGCAGGACCTGCACCTGATTTTGATCCCGATCCCCTATACGGGACGTGCCATTCCCTGCGAGACGGGGTCTGGATTCGGATCGCTTGGAATGGCGAGGGCGATGCTGAAACTGAACTTTTTGATGCCTCGCTCACCGGCAGTCTCCGAAACAGCCTCGTATTGACTCTCTCGATGCCTCGACCACAGACCTACTTCGGGGTCAACTTTGTTTTCTATACGGATCGTTCCTCGTGTGAGAATTCGAATAACGCGGCCAGGACGAACACACCCCGCATTTGCTTTGCATTCTCCGCGACGGCATGGTCTCCCACCATGGGTGACGATTCCGAATGGAGCGACGGCTATTTCGACGTCGGCCCTCCCCCGGAGTTGCAGTTGAACACGACCTACAAATCTTCAGCCTATCCGAGTGAATTCTACGGCTTTTATTGGGGCGAAGAAGGCTGGGATGACAGCGACCCCCCGACACCTGCAACTTTCACCGTGACATTTCAGAACCTCAATGACGACGACACGTGTGGTCCCAAGCTCGAATTCGGTCCGATCTGCCCGATCGACACTCCGGCAAACACGCTGTTGCCAGACTGCCCCATCGGCGCCAACCGAACCGGGGGCACCGAGGACGGCGCATTGCCC
>JBDLRO010000243.1:0-2557 GCA_039800025.1 Actinomycetota bacterium
GCCGTTGCGGACATGACCCACACCTGACATTCGGGTGCTCCCACTGCCGAGGCGGGGGAGCTCGACTGCCCCAGAACCAGGCCCGCGATCAACAACGCGAGCGACACAACAGGGCGAGAAAAGCGGCGAATCACACCGATGAGATTACTTGTATGAATCAGTCAATTTCTGAGAACGGCTGCGTTGCCGTGCCGGAACGCGGCCATGAAGTCCACCTCGAGAACCCTGGCTTTCACTCCCACTGCCCCCGGTCGACTGGTCGACCCACACTGCCGCCATTCGAACCCACCGAAAGGCAGACCGTTTGTGGATACATCGTTGCTACAGTCTGAGGCCATGACTTCACCCGACTCTCGGGCCTCGGACGAACTCCGTTTTCGCCTGTCCCCCGATGACAAAGCCCTGATCACCGAGGCTGCTGCCATTCAGGGAGTGTCGATCAGTTCGTTCGTGCGAGATCCGGCGGTCGATCGAGCCAAGCAGGTTCTGGCCGAGGCCTCCCTTCGGCACGTCACCGTGCTGCCCGCCGATGAGTTCGACGCATTGATGGCGTCGCTCGACCTCCCGGTCGATCCGAAAGTCTTCGATCGAGCACGCGCTCTCTTGCCGACCCTTCCGCTCGATCCGGCGTGACGACGCCCAAGCCCGTTCGATCGGTTCTCCTCGATCCCATCCGCCACCACACAGCAGCCTTCGACTGCGGCAACGCCTCATTGGATCACTGGATCACCCATTTCGCCGACCACTCCCGCCGGTCGCGCACTGCGAACACCTACGTCTTCGCCGAGCAGGGGCGGGTGATCGCCTATTTCGCGCTGACACCTCATGCCACTGGTCGCGACGAGGTGGAGCATCGGGTCGGTCGAGGTTCGCCTTCGCTCATCCCGTCGTATCTGGTGGCAAAGTTCGCCGTGACACGGAGCCATCAAGATCGCGGCGTGGGATCGGCACTCCTTCTCGACGCTCTGACTCGAGTGGTCGCCGTGTCGGATGTTGCGCCGGGCCGACTCGTCTCGGTCGATGCCGTCGACGAGGCGGCTGCTCAGTTTTACGAGCACTTCGGCTTCGTTCGAGGGCGCGGTTCGTCTCTCACCTTGCACATGAAGATGTCGACTGCGATCCGCCTGATCGCTGGCTGACCAACCGAACTTGTGAACCGACGAGACACGTCCATCGCCCTACCGGGTGGACTTCCATTCCTCGTGACTGATGACCCGGCCTGGGGCGTCCATCGGACGATCGAGAAGCCACTCCCGCAGTCGCTGTTCGACCTCGTCATCGGTCAGTGACGGCTCCTCGCGCCTGATCTGCTGACGCTTCAGTTCCAAGCCCTCGAGGTACAGCTCTTCGACGCGCGTCATTCGCTGCTGAATCGCCTCGACCGATTGAGGGTCATCGATCATCGTTCGTCAACCGATCCTGTGAGTAAGTAGGCAACCTCGTCGGGATGGCCAGATTTCGTTGGCACGGGCATTCACAGTAATTCGCGGAATTGATGCACGATTTCCACACACTCGTCAAGGCTGGGTTTGGTCGAAGTGGGCCACACAAGTTGACCCAATACCTGCGAGTCGAACACGGCTCGTAGCTTCTCGATGATCCCACCTCCCGGAGAGAAGGCGGGACTCTCCGAGAATCCTTCTGCTGGACGCTCAGCAACCGGCCGACCGGCCATGGTCGAGTACGTCACGACATCCCTCGCCAACGCCAGAACTCTCCCGGCTACCGCATCACGAATTTGCTGTCGGGACAGCAGCCGATGGATGTCGTAGTAGTGGCGAGCATGGCGCATCATCAACGAATCTGTTTCGTGAGAGGCAGCGGTGTGGAGAATCATCAGCTTTTCGACGAGAGTCCTCTCGGCCCCGAGAACTTGAACCGACAGAGGATCGAACTCGACGAATTCGCCAATCAACTCCTGGCGATGTGAGGCGATGATTGATCGAATGCCATGAATTTCGGCCGGAAATGCCCCTCCGCGAGTGCCGAGTTCGAGAAGAACACCAGGCGATACTCCCGCATCGGTGAATCCGCTCGGAGCCGGATAGATGAAGCGTGTCGACCGACGTATTCCCTTCGATGTGCCCGCTGGTTGAGTCACCCCCGAGAGATTCGTTCGTGCTTCCACACCTGCAATCAAGGCCCGCAATTTCGTGTCGACCGCACCTCGGTTCGTCTCGGATGTGATCACCAAGATGTCGACGTCTTCCGAGAATCGCTCGATGATGCCGAATGCTTTCGACAGGCTGGTCCCACCCTTGAAGTACACCTCGAGACCGGTGTCGGAGGCAGCGGAGACGAGTCCTCTCAAAACTTCGGTAACCCAGAAGTCCTTCATGACATGCGCCACGGGTATTCCGGTCTCCACCGACACTTGGTACGAGAGGGCCACGATGTCGGCTGGCGAGGCGGCCAAAGAGTGTCGGTTCACCCGCTGATCACGTAAGCCCAACGCTCCCGAAGTGCGACGTGCGATTCGTCAGCCAGTTGAGCTTCCAGCACGTCACGTCGAACGTCACGACTTCGCAGATCCGCCCGCACACGCAACACCACCTCG
>JBDLRO010000244.1:0-5969 GCA_039800025.1 Actinomycetota bacterium
TGCGCAGTATCTGAGGCTTCACTCGTCATGGATCTGATCGCCGTCTTCCCCGAGTCTCCCAGCCCTGAGCTGGCGCGCACTCTCGATCTGGCCGGCTTTCGCTGGAAGGGTTTTCCATCGGTTGACGCGATCACCAAGGCCGAGCCGGCTGAGGGATTCATGGGGGCGATCATCGCCATCGACTCCGATCCGGACGGTAACATGGAAAGCGCCTGGGCTGTCTGCCGCGCGCTCCGCAAGCGAGATGGCATCGTCACTCCCTTGATGCTGCTGGTTGCCGGCTCCCAACTCGATGAGCTGACGTTGCGCGACGATCTGTTCACGGATTTCTGCCTGCTGCCCTTCCACCCACGCGAACTCGAAGCTCGGCTGAGGCACCTGTTCGCCCACAGTGCAGTCGTGATCAAACCTGATGTCGTCGACTACGGAGGACTCGCTCTCAATCTCGAGACATATCAAGCATCGATCGACGGCCGCCCACTCGACCTCACCTACATGGAATACGAGTTGCTCAAGTTCCTCACGCAGAACCCGGGCAAGGTCTTCACCCGTGAAATTCTGCTGTCACGCGTCTGGGGCTACGACTACTACGGCGGTGCCCGAACCGTCGACGTGCACATCCGACGTCTGCGGGCGAAGCTGGGCGAAGAACACGCGAACCTGATCCAGACGGTGCGCAGCGTCGGCTATCGCTTCGGGCAGTCTCGCTGGAGCTGAGAAACGACGCCTGCGTACCGTCGGAACCGGCATCAGTCGACGAGGACCCCGATCCTCAACGTCTCCAGCCATTTCTCGGGTTCACCCTGACCGCCATGTTCGCCCTGGAAGTCCTCGGTGGCATCCTTTCCACACATGTCGTCGAGAATCGCTCCCGAGCCAGCCGGATGTCGCTCGATGAACGTCGTCAGGTCGTAGATGACGCCGTCGACAACGGACCAGCAAGCCGAGGCATCGTCACGCCGTTGCACTTCGTCCATCGTGAACTCCAAGGACTCGGTGCTGATCGGCTTCTGCGCCTCGGCATATTCCTTCTCCCACACCGCCTCCGCACCGGAGTGACCGGCCAGATATGTGAGGGGCAGAGCGACCACGGTGGCAAAACTCGCCAACACACGGGTGCTCGTACCGAAGATCTTGATCGGTCGGACCATGGTGAAGAACATCATCAACAACACCGAACCGGACATGGCGATCGCAACCGGAAGGAGCCGATTGCCCGCCTCGGCATGTTCATCGGGAAGACCCACTGCCGCGGACAACGAGTCACCCGACGATTTCGCAGCGATGACCCCGAGTGTGGCAACGATCGTGAGCGGATAGAGGAACTTCCACGACTTTCGGAAGATGTCCGTCTTCCACACCGAGAGCAGAATCCAAATTGCTGCAATCGGAAGAGCCACGATGACCCCGTGCACGATCAGCGGATGCATCGGCAATTCGTCGATATCGGCCCAGAATCCATACGGCAGGATCATGAAGATGCCGATCGGGATGATCCCCGCGGCTGCAATTGCCAAGAATGTCTTGTAGTTCACTTCGTACCTTTCATGTTGTGTTTTGCTTTAAAACTGGCTGAGAATCCCGACCCGGCAGTCTCGACGTCAGCACCCCAACTCATTGCCGATCGATTTCGATGATTCGACCTGTCAACGCATCGAGTTCGACGTCGTAGACGTCACCCGATGGGGTCCTGATGTCGATCTCCCAGTACGGACGGTCGTCGTTGATGTCGATCTGAACATCGGTGACAACTCCCGCTACCTGCTCGAGAGCTCGCTTCATTGCTTGATCTGCCGAAAGTCCGTCCCTCAAGATCTCCTGAATCGCAGTTGGCAGGTCATCGCCACTCCAATCATCCGACCACGGCGCTATCTCGGAATAGAGAGGGCGAACGACCAGCCCGTTGATCTCGAACACGTCGATGTCGTCGTCGTCGACATCACCGAGAACCGTTACCGTACGGCCGAGCGTCGACGTCAACTCGTTCCACCATTCCGAAACGAAGCCGTCTCCGTCAAGATCGCCGCTCGCCGCAGTGCTCGTCAGCCAACGATCGGGCCCCATGTCCAGATCACGACCGTCGAGACGAAACTCGTCTCGGGACCATTCGAGAGTGCCCTCGACCTCGACGAGGCCCGGGACGACACCGAGGCCGGACTCGAGCTCCGGAACGACAACAGCACCAGCGTCCGGGTCGATCGCCCTCGTTCGGGATCCTTCGACTGATTGCGCATCTCCCCACGATGTCCCAGAAGTACCCAGGACTCGGATGCCGTCGACGGAGCGCAGTTCAACTCGACCCGAATCGCCGTCGGTGATCTCTTCGACAACGAGTACTGATGCGACGCCGATCGCACTGGCGCCGAGCAGCGACACGGCGAGCATTTTCTTCGAGAGTTCCATCTCATCTGCCTCTTCCTTCGGCCTTTTGCGGATGTTCAGGGGACCATGACCGTCGAATGTGCCCGGCTCATGACCATCACCTGTGGGCAGAATTCGATTGACGATCAGTATGCTGTCCGATCCTGAGCACGACCTGAAGGAATCCTGAGAATCCTCTCAGGCTGTAGCGGTCCCATCGAGAAGTCGCCAGGATGACAACGTGCTCATTGCAGTCGTCGAAGACGATCGAGGCCTCGCCGAGTTCCTCGAAGAAGGCCTTCGCTCGGAAGGCTGGGCCGTGGCAGTGGCGAGTGATGGCCCCAGTGGTCTGAATTTGGCGCGCAACGAGGACGTGTCACTGGTCATCCTCGATCTCGGGTTGCCGCGTCTTGGCGGCGATCAGGTTCTCGAACTGCTTCGGAAGTACCGCCCGAATCTCCCAGTCGTCGTTCTCACGGCGCGAGATGCAGTTGCTGAACGGGTCAGGATCCTCGACCTCGGCGCAGACGACTATCTTGTCAAGCCATTCGCATTGAGTGAACTTCTGGCGCGCATTCGAGCACGACTCCGCGCGGACAGTGCCAACTCGCGGATTGTCGCAGCCGGTGACATCGAACTCGATCTCGTCTCTCGACGCGTCCACTTCCTGGGCGATGAGATCATCGTGACGGCTCGCGAATTCGCTCTCCTCGAAACCTTCATGCGCCACCGAGGTCAGGTCTTGTCGCAATCCCAGTTGATGTCTCAAGTGTGGGGTCTCGATGCGCCTACTTCGTCGAATGTCGTCGAGGTCTACGTCTCCTACCTACGGCGCAAGTTCGGCATGAATGTGATTTCCACCGTTCGCGGCGCGGGCTATCGCTTCGAATTCTGATGCCATGAAGAGTCCTATGCCACTCGTTCGTAGCCTGTGGTTCCGCGTAGCCCTCGGTTCCTCGGTTGTGCTTGTGGCGACATTGAGCATCGTTGTCATCACCGTTCACCAGTTGACGCTGTCGTCGGAACGACGAGAACTCGACTCGACTCTGCGATTCGAAGGTCAGGTCATCGAAGATGAGATCATCCGGGATCTGCAATCCATCGTCGAGTCCCAAGGGACGACGGCAGTCAACTTCGACGACCTGGAGATCGTCATCGGTCGATCTCTCGCTCGACATCCAGGTTCCCCAGTCCATCTCACCCTTGTTCGAATCGACGATCTCGTTCTCAGTTCCTCGAGAGGACCGTTGAGGCTGACCCAACTTCGAGATGTCGGAATGTTGCCCAGTGTCCCGCCTGGTTCGAGGGGCTCTGTCGAAGGCATTCGCTTCCGCTCCACTGTGATCGAGATCGGCGACCTCGATGTCGTCATCGAGGCTCTTGGCGATGATGCGGCGATCGTCGACGGTGCCCGGGACATCGTCTTGCGTACTCTGATCGCCGCAGCCATCGGTGGGCTGATCGGACTCGCCGGACTGACTTTCGCAGTGCATCGCTCGACACGCGGACTGAGAGCGGTATCGGCAACCGTGCGCAGGACGCGACTCGAAGATCTCTCGATCAGAGTGCCGGCACAGCGAGGTACCGGAGAGGTTTCCCAACTCGCTGGGAATGTGAATGCGATGTTGGACGAATTGGAGAGTGCCCGCTCAGCCAAGGATCAATTGATCGCGTCCGTGTCCCACGAACTGCGGACTCCCCTGGCCGCGGCTCGCGGTCACATGGACTTGCTGACCACCCAGCGATCGGCAGACCCGGACAAGACCCTCATTCGTATCGACCGGGAAATCGAAAGGATCACACGGCTCGTCGAGGATCTTCTCGCGCTCTCTCGTTCTGGCGATTCTGCCTGGCTGTCCCGCACTCTGATCCACGTCGGCGACATCGTCTCCGAATTGCAGGGTCGACTTCCGGCCCTCGACGCCCAGTACGTTCGAATCGATTCTCCCCCGGATGTTTTCATCGAAGTCGACGCTGATCGAGTCCTTCAGGCTCTGACGAATCTCGTGTCGAATGCAACGATGCACACGCCTTCCGGGACCGAAGTCTCCGTGACATTTGAAACGAGCCCCGAGTTCCTCACGTTCGTCGTTTCGGACACCGGCCCGGGCATTCCTGCCGACGTACTCGAGCGATTCGGACAAGCCTTCGTTCGGGGTTCCTCGACGGGAACCGGCCTCGGGCTGGCCGTCACTCGAGCCGTGGCATTGGCGCACGGTGGTCGCCTCGACGCCCGGTCCGATGGCGCCGGCACGGAGATTCGGATTTCATTTCCCTTCGACGCCTCACCGAATGAGTGAGTTGAGGTCGACCGAAGCGATTAGAGCCATCGTCAGGCGAACAGATCGGACAGCGACCGAACTGTGAGGCCGTCCAAAGTTCTGGCCAGCGTGAGCTGATTCCCACTGTCCTCGAACACCGGGATCTGCACCACATGGGGAACGCCGAGCACCCGGCAGCCGGCATCGATCGCCGAACGCACACCTGTCGGCGAATCCTCGATTGCGAGACAATGCTCGGGCGCGACACCGAGCAAGCGTGCGGCCGTGAGATACGGCTCGGGATGCGGCTTGCCGAACTGCACGTCGTCGCCGACGACCACGACGTCGAAGCTGCCCTCCGGCAGACACCTCACGACCTCATCCGCGAATCGCCGCCATGACATCGTCACGAGCGCCGTCGGGATACCGGCCTGTCTGAGATCCGCTAGCAGTTCGCGGGCCCCTGGTCGCCATGGCACCTCGACCTGGATGCGAGCCACGACACGATCGAGGAGCATCTCGACGATCTCGACCGGCTCGCGATCGACGCCGCCGTGTTCGCGGATGTAGGCGCCGGAGTCGAGCAGGTCCGAGCCGACGAGAGCCTTCGCATGATCGTGACTCCACGTGCCGCCATGGGCTTCGACGATGTCGTATTCGGCGTCGATCCAATACGGCTCGGTGTCGACGATGGTGCCGTCCATGTCCCACAGGACCGCCGCTGGGAACGCGCCCACCCCAGTTGAACCCCTGTCCGAGATGTTCAAGATCACACGAGTTTCTGGATTCGCCGGCTGATGCGGGCGTGATCGGCGAGACGCTCGTCGAGTCTGCCGTCGACGATGCGGCCGTCCCGAACGACTGCTCGACCGTGCACGATCGTGTCACGGGCACCGATCGGCCCACAGCGCAACCATGCTTCGATCGGATCGGCAACCGCTCCTGCGAACGACGGCCCGGTGAGCGACCACACGGCGAGGTCGCCGACTGCGCCGATCGCGATCTGGCCGATTTCGCCTTCACGGCCGAGGCACCCAGCTCCGCCACGGGTTCCCATCTCGAGAGCCATGCGCGCCGTCCCAGCGGAGGCGCCATTGCGGAGCTTCGCGAGCAACATTGCTTGACGGGCTTCGAGCCACAACGACGCCGAATCCGCCGATGACGAGCCGTCGACACCGAGCCCGACATGTGCGCCCGCAGTCCGAAGATCGACGACGGGTGAAATGCCCGACGCGAGGATCAGGTTGCTGCTCGGGCAATGAGCCACTCCGATACGAGCCTTGCCGAGCCGGGCGACTTCATCGGGATTCGGCATGACGCAATGTGCGACCCAGGTGCGGTCGGTAC
>JBDLRO010000245.1:0-4675 GCA_039800025.1 Actinomycetota bacterium
TAGTCTGCGCACGAGTGTCTCCGAAACCTGAAAATGTCAGTCGCATGTTCACCATGTCGCGGTTGCTCGTGGTGGCCGGCAAGGGTGGTGTCGGCAAGACAACGGTAACTGCTGCGATGGCGCGTGCTGCAGCCGATACCGGTCTTCGCGTCCTCGTTGTGACCCTTGACTCGCGGCCAGGTATGGCTGCTCTGCTCGGTGATTCCTCGGGTGCAGCGATCGGCTACGAGGGGTTGCGCATCGCCAACGATCTCGGGTCTCGAGCAACGGGACTCATTCATCTTCGTACGATCACCGCCGAAGAGGCACTCGAGGACTACCTCGCTACTCAAGGCATGGCGCGGCTCGCGAAGCGCCTCGTTGCGACTGGAGTGGTCGGTGTCGTCTCGAGTGCCGCCCCAGGCATCGACGACCTGCTCGTTCTCGGAAAGCTCAAGCACCTCGTGTCGCTCACCGGTCCCACGGGGGATTACGACCTGATCCTCGTCGATGGTCCTGCGGCAGGACACGCCATCAGTTTTCTTCAGGCGCCGTCAGCCATGGCCGAAACGGTGCGCGGCGGACCGATCCGCTCACAGGCGATCGAGGTGCAGTCGATGCTGAAGGACCCAGATCGATGTCGGGTCGTGATGGTCACGCTCGCGGAAACGACGCCTGTCAACGAGATGCTCCAGAGTGCGGAGATTCTGGCGAACAAAGTCGGTGTCGATTTCACCCCTGTCGTCGTCAATGGCGTCGATATCGCACCTGACGTGAGCGAACTCGTCGCGTCTGGCCGTCTCGTCGACGGCGATCTCGCAGATGCTGCCCGGTACAGGGCTTCGCGATGTGCGCTCCATGCGCGAGAAGTCGACCGTGTCGACCGAACCGTCCACGCGGGTCACATCTCCTTGCCGCACATTCCGACAGCCGGACTCGATGGAGCCGACATCGGCCGTCTCGCCGATGTCATCCGCGAACAGGTCACCCGTGAACAGATGGAGTCGCAGTGAGCGACCATATGTCGACCATGGCCGATGTGGTTCGGGATTCGCGCATCATCGTCTGTTGTGGTTCGGGCGGAGTGGGCAAGACGACATCGGCTGCCGCACTCGCTCTGGCAGCCGCGGAAAGCGGCCGCAAGGTGGTGCTGATCACCATCGACCCGGCAAAGCGACTCGCCGATGCGCTCGGTCTGCAGGGACTGACGAACGATCCGTCTCCGATCCCCGTCGACGGATCGGGAGGCCTCTGGGCGATGATGCTCGACGCCCGCGCCACCTTCGACGCGGTGATCCGCCAACAAGCACGCAGCGAAGCCCAGGTTCGTCGCATTCTCGAGAACCCGTTCTACGACAACGTGGCGAGCAAGCTGTCGGGAAGCCAGGAATACATGGCTGCCGAGAAGCTCTACGAACTGTCCAACGACGATCGTTTCGATCTCGTCGTCGTCGACACCCCTCCGACCCGCGAGGCTCTGGACTTCCTCGAGGCGCCGCAGAAGTTGATGAACTTTCTCGACCACCGCGTGTACCGCTGGTTGATCGCTCCCGCTCGCAGCGGACTCAAGATCGTCAATATTGCAGCTCAGCCGATCCTGCGCACGATCGGTCGCGTGATCGGCGCAGATGTGCTCGCCGATGCCATCAACTTCTTCCAGGCATTCGAAGGAATCGAAAGCGGATTCCGCGACCGGGCCGACTCCGTTCAGAGACTGCTCAAGTCCGACGTGACCAAATACGTCGTCGTCGCATCTCCCCGTCGGGACACTGTCGACGAAGCGATCTACTTCAGCCGCCAATTGAGGTCCGCGGGTATGAGCGTGACCGGCTTGATCGTCAATCGCCTCCAACCCCTCTTCGGATCGGGAACGGCGGAGGAGGCCGAATCGGCTGCTCGGGCGGCGAACGATCGCGGAGAGACCGATCTCTCTGTCCTTCATCGCAACGTGGCCCACCTTCGACGGATCAGCGAAGCGGAGGAAGAGGCAATCGCTCCTTTGCTGTCCTTCGCTGCGAACTCGGTGATCTCGCGTGTGTACCAGCGATCCGAGGACGTGCATGACATCCGTGCGATCAGGAATCTCGGACGCGATCTCGTTGCCCCCTGAGGGAACGACTAGCGTTTCGGACGTGCACATTCTTCTCGCCACCGATGCCGACTGGATCGTCGACGAAGTGACCTCCGCTCTCGGCGGCCCCGATGTCCGATTCACCGTGTGCCGAGATGGCCGAGTCGTGGCTTCCGTCGTGCGGGACGACACCCCTGACCTCGTGATCCTCGATCTCCAGATCGGAAGTATGGGTGGAGTTGCCGTCACCATGGATCTGCGTCTCGACGAGAGCGGCGGTCTCCTTCCGTCAGTGCCGATCATGATGCTCCTCGACCGCAAGGCGGACATCCACATGGCACGCCGAAGCGGAGCGAACGGCTGGCTGATCAAACCTCTCGATGCGTTGCGCCTGCGCCGAGGATCTCGTGAAATCGCTCGTGGAGGCTGCTACGCCGAAGGTGTCGTCTCATCCGACACGCTCCCCGGCGAGTCTGTGGAACCCGCGACTGCGGGATAGGCTCGCTTCTCGCACCATCGGGGTGTAGCGCAGCTTGGCTAGCGCGCCACGTTCGGGACGTGGAGGCCGGAGGTTCAAATCCTCTCACCCCGACCAATTTCCCTATCACTCGTCGGGTGGCAGCGTTCGAATGATTCCGCTCGCCTTCGCCGTTCGGTCGATGAGTCACGGACGAACTCGTAGTCCGCTTCACTGACGGCGTTGCAGTTCGCGAATGTCGTCGGCGAACTCCTGAAACGACGGAGAGCGACTCTGCAGCAAGTGCGGGGTCCGCATTTCCACTTGGAAGTGGTGGCGATGGAGCCAGCCGTCGGCCGATTCATCCACACCGAAGTCGACTGCTGGAATCGGGAACGTCATGGCCTCGACCTGCAGCACCGATGGCGGCCGGTCCGCATAATGAGTCGCATCGGAACCGAACCCGGTGTTCGCAGTGAGATTGACGTTCGGAACCACCATGGCCTGATTCATTCGCATCGCCGCGAATCTCAACTGGATGTCCCACGTGTCGAAGCGGCCAGACGCCACCATGTCGAACATCGCCCCCCAGAACAATGACCGAGGTGCCGACCGCCCGCACTGTTCCCACACGATCTCAGAGCTCAGAACGTTCCGCCACTCGGAGATGTCGAGTTCGTAGTTCGACCATGTGCGTCGCCACAGAGCCCATCCCCACATTTCCGTGTAGCGAGCGAAACGGTACGGAAGATCGGGCCCCGACTGACCGCGTGGCGGAACGAGATTGTGTCCGTTGATGCTCAGGACTCGTTCATCGTCGGCGTACCGATCGAGCATGGTCGTGCAGAAGTCGTAGAAGGACGGGTGCGGAAGAACATCGTCTTCGAGAACGATGCCGCGTTCCTCGTGAGCGAGGAACCATTGGATCGCCGACGAAACAGCGAGGCCGCATCCCAAGTTGGTCTCGGAAAACCGCGTGTGGACGTCGGTTGCCCAATCGATGCTTTGGACCAACGTGCGACACGAATCGACCGCATCGGAATCAGTCGGGTGTCCGTCTCTAGGACCATCGATCGCGACGTAGACACGCGGGGGTCGCATCTTGCGGAGGTGATCGATCAGATCACACAGCAGATGGGGCCGATTGAAGCCGATGACGAGAACGGCTTCCGTGCACGTGCTCATCGCAACGACTCGGTCTCAGACAGTACGGTCATCTCGTTCACGATCGGACACACTCATTCGCGAACGGACTCGGGCTCGTCGATGGGACGATTCCGCTGCGCAACGAGCCGTCGGAGTTCGAGTCGCAGTTCATGATGAGCGCGTTCGTTGGAGACCGCCCATGAATTCCTGCCGTCGATACGGCGGATCAAACCCACCTCGGGCACGTGTTCGGTTCGAATGCCGCTTCGACGCGCATGCCACCACCATCGATAGAGCCAGATGAAGTGGCCCGCCTCACCGTCCGGAAGTCCGAACGTGTCGAATGCCGAACGCCGAAACGTCGTCGCCGTGAACGTTGCACTCGGCGCTGGCTCCATGGCGTGCTGGGACCCATCCGCGCGCATCTCGAGATTCGTCGCGAGACACGTCACCGCGTCAACAGCGGAGTCGGCCTCGAGAACATCGATCTGCACCTCTTGCTTTCCGCGCGTCCACAAGTCGTCGCCATCGAGAAACGCGATGTAGTTCGATGATGTCTGTCGAATTCCTGAGGCGAGAGCGGACGCCATGCCGACAGACTCCTGTCGGTGAATCGACGTCTTCGGGAAATCGTTCTCGATTCGTCGAGCCCACGCCGACGACATTTCGGCGGTCGCGTCGACCACGACGATCACTTCGCTCGGAGGACACGACTGCTCGAAGATCGACTCGAGTGCATCCGTGATCAGCGGAACGTCCGGAAGCGATGCGATCACCGTGCTGTACACCCGGCGAAGGGTACTGCAATCGGCGATCACCCGAACTCGCCTAGGGTGAGGCGCGTGTTCGACTCGATCACGGCAGCTCCCCGAACCGCACTGCGATCCGCGTCGAGGTGAACAATCCTGTGCGAGAGAGCGTCGACGTTCTCCATGTCGTTCCTGCGTACTTCCCATTGCGAGGTGGAATCGAAGTACTGATCGAAGACCTGTGCTCCGGAATTCACGAAAAGTTCGGCCTGA
>JBDLRO010000246.1:0-3296 GCA_039800025.1 Actinomycetota bacterium
CAGATCCTTTGGTCAAGGCAGTCCCTGGCTGAACGTGAGTTATTGAGGATGCCGGGCAATGCAGACGGTTGCACCGAGTCTGGGTACAACTCAGCCAACGTCCCTAGTTCGACTATTGCCGTGAGCCAAGTGTTTTGATACTCGTACAGCGGTCCAGAAGAGCCGGGATTTTGGCTTGGTGGGGCGATGTAAATAGGGATTCTGAAGTATTCGGTGGTGCAGGGAGTCGATGGACTCGCAATGTCTAAGTCATTCCACTGACTTTCCGAAAGTCCATTTGCAGAAATGCATTCCTGAAACTTCTCTTCGGCGATCGAGGCCTCCTGTGCCTTGTTGCGCTTGATCTCATCTTGGTCCCCACGCCATTCAGCCACTCGGGACTCAAGGGTCTGTAAGCGGCATGCGATATCTACGACGAGTCGGTCGATTTCCGCGCGGACCTCTTCGCTCCCGATGTCAGTGGTGACTGAAGGAGGTAGCCGGGAGGGACATTCGAACTGACGTGATGAAACGGCAGGTTGAGCATCGTCTCCCACCGCCACTCCTCCAGTGGAGTCCGTGGACTGACATGCTGATGCCACCAAAATTACTCCGGTAATGAACATCCCCAATTTTGGAAGAGATCGCCCTCGGCTGCCTTGCTCTTTCGGATCAGTTGCGCTCATAGACACCTCGTCGTTGCCCTTCTAAGAAAGCATGCTCTCGATCGACTGCCGGATCTGTTCGGCGTCGACCTTGGTGCGCTGTTGCCGCCAGAGTTCCTTGCGGATCTCCTCGATCACTGACTTCGACAGAATCACCGGCTTGAGTGCCTTGGGGGAGGACACGAACCGTTGACGCCATGTGTCGTCGATCAAACCCTTCGAGAAGCCCTCCCGGGAGATGGCGAGTAGCGACTGCACCTTCTCGCGCGGCTTCACGTTGGTGTCGAGAAGGTCGACTTCGAACACGAGCGTGGTTTCGGCTTGTTCGCCGGAACTGGACTGGATGTTGTACACCTGCCAGACCTGCGCGTTGGTGAGGATGGCCCAGGTGACACCGTTCTTCAGGGCGTAGGACTCAACTTGCCGTAGGTGGGTGGCGTTCAACTTCTGGGTGATGCGCTTGATCTCGACGAAGGCGACAAGTTGTTTGTCGACGCGGACGCCGTAGTCGGCGAACTCGCCTTTCACCTGGTATTCAGCGGTGAGGTCCTCGTATTTGTCGAAGCCGAGCATGTCGCACAGCACGTCGGTGACAAGGAGGCGGGTGTCGGCCTCAACTGCGTCTCGGGCTTTCAGTGCCTCGATGGACTTGCCGATCTTTTTGAGCACGGTGCTGATGCGGTCCCGGGCCGTCTGCTCCCATTTCGGAATGCTCGGTTTGGAACTGGATGACGGGGTCTCCGTCGTGTTTGAAGATTCGATTTCACTCACTGATGGCTCCTTGCTTCTGACATGAAGTTAGTCAGGGGCTGTGACTTCGCTACTCAGACCTGGTGAGGAAAAGAAACCCGAGCCAAACCACTTGCTAACAGTGTCGACAAACAATCTGAACCCGCAAACCTCGGGGAGGACCTATGGCGCTCGACGATGTGAAACACGAAGATCATCCGACTGCCCTACGAGCGTTGCGTGACCATCTCGTCGACACCTTGAAAGTCGCCGATCCGCATCTTGTCGCAGGCCTGGTGAAGCAGTTGCAGGCGGTTCTCGCCGAGATCGATCGGGTGGCTGAACCGGCGGAGGAGTCCCTGACTGATGACCTTGCTCAACGACGTGCGACTCGGATCGCAAACTCCCAGGCTGATTCTCCGTCCGGACGGCGCAATCAGCCACGCCGGAAACGAAGCGGCTGAACTCGCTGAAGCGGTCGGCCTCACACTTGATCCGTGGCAACGTCTCGCTCTTGATGTGATCTTGGGTGAGCGCGGCGATGGTTCGCCAGCGGCGTTCGAGGCGTGCGTGATCTGCCCCCGCCAGAACGGCAAAGGCGCGATCTTGGAAGCGCTCGAACTGGCGTGGCTCTTCCTTCACGGCGAGCGTTTGATCCTCCATTCGGCGCACGAGTTTCGTACAGCCAACGAGGCTTTCCTGCGGATCGCCAACCTGATCGACGGGTCCCCCGCCCTTCGTCGCAAGGTGGCGCGCATCCGGTATGCGAACGGTGAGCAGGGCATCGAGTTGAAGGACGGTCGTCGTCTCAAGTTCGTTGCTCGTACCCGAGGCTCTGGTCGAGGGTTCTCCGGCGACAAGATCGTTCTCGACGAGGCGTACGAGTTGGATGCTCCGGCGATGGCGGCGCTACTGCCGACGATGTCGGCTCGACCAAACCCGCAGATCGTCTACGCGTCGTCGGCTCCGATGGCGACGTCGACCTTCCTGCACTCGGTACGCGCTCGTTCGATGCAAGCCATCAACGATGGTGACTCATCCGGTCGCCTCGCCTACCTGGAGTGGTCCGCCGACCCCG
This sequence comes from Actinomycetota bacterium, assembly GCA_039800025.1. GTDB lineage: Bacteria > Actinomycetota > Acidimicrobiia > Acidimicrobiales > Ilumatobacteraceae > Casp-actino8. The sequence continues at coordinate 2,452 of JBDLRO010000246.1, forward strand.
ATGACGATCTCACCGACCCGGCCACCTGGCGCAAGGCGAACCCGGCGATGGGAATTCGGATCTCCGAGGAGTTCGTAGAGTCCGAGTTGGCGGTCATGGGGGAGAACCTGCGTGAGTTCGCCCGCGAGCGTCTCGGAATCCCTGACGGCCAAGACGGCGCGACGTCGATCATCCCGCTCGATGCGTTCCATGCGCTGATCGATTCCGACTCTCAAATCGTTGGCCGGGTCATCATGGGCTTGGATGTGAACCCCGAGCGGTCGTGGGCAAGTATCGCCGCGTGTGGTCGTCGAGCCGATGGTCTCGCTCATGTCGAGATCGTGGACCGTCGACCCGGTACCGCGTGGATCGTGGAGCGCGCCGTCGAGGTGACGTCTCGCTGGAATTGCGACCTTCGCGTTGATGGCGCGTCACCGGCGGCGTCACTCATCCCTGAACTGCGGGCCGCTGGTGTTCGCGTCGTCGAGGTGAACCTGACGGAGATGGCCCGCTCGTGCGGTGCCTTGCTCGATGCGGTGGTCAACCACCGGCTTCGTCACCTAGACCAAGCGGCGCTCACCAACGCTGTGACGGGCGCTCGGAAACGCTCCGTCGGTGAGGTGTGGGCCTGGGCACGAACATCCTCGGCGGTCGACATCACCCCACTGGTCGCCACCACCTTGGCGTTCGGTGGCATGAACGTCCCGTCCAAATCGGCTCCCGCCGTTGTAGATCCCTGGAGCATCCATGAAGCGTGAAACGATCGTCACTCTCATTGAGAGCATCGCAACTGGCTGTGTCGTGTACGGGATCAGTTCGATCTACCTACCGGCTGGTTGGATCGCCGCCGGTCTCAGCATCCTTGG
>JBDLRO010000247.1:0-3647 GCA_039800025.1 Actinomycetota bacterium
ATCTCGCGTTGAGCCTGGTCGACCGCATTTCGCACCTCTTGGTGGTCGACTTCCGAGACGATGTCGAAACTGGGCATGGCCAGAGCGTAACGGTCTCGCTCGGGAAACCGTTAGATTGCCCGTTGCTCCAGAAATGACGGGTGGGCGCCGCCGGCGCGGGGATCACCCGGCGAGCGATCCGGAGAAAATACTGGATCATGTGTCGGAGAGCGAGACAGACGGGAGACTGCACGTGGACGAATTGAGGGCAGGCGATCCGGAGACGTTGGGTTCGTATCGCATGCTCGGTCGCCTCGGAGCAGGTGGATTGAGCGTCGTCTTCCTCGCGGAACCGCTGGATCGGCGCGATGCCGCCCAGGGTTTCCGCTATGCCGTCAAGGTTCTTCGACCCCAATTCGCAGATGAACAGCGGTTCCGAAACCGCCTCGCTCGAGAAGCTTCTCGAATCATGTCGGTGGCTGGTCGCAACACCTCTCGCGTCCACGAGGTGGCGAATGAAGGTCCGTTCGTCTATCTCGTCATGGATCACGTCGAAGGTGAGACTCTGGAGAAGTTGGTCGCCAACGGTCGCCGGATCCAGGGTCCTCTGCTGTGGTTCATGGCATCGGGCCTCGTGGAGGCCTTGCGCGAGATCCATTCCGCCGGGATCATGCACAGGGATCTCAAACCGTCGAACGTTCTCATCGGCCCTGACGGCGTCGTGGTCACCGACTTCGGCTTCGGAGGCATTCTCGACGAGGGAGGATTCGCACGCACGGGCACGCTGATGGGTTCGGTTGCCTGGTTGTCCCCCGAACAGATCACTGGCGAAGCGGTCGATGAGCGTACCGACATCTTCAATCTCGGCTTGACGCTGGCCTACATCGCACTCGGCCGCCATCCCTATGCCACCGCGTCGGGTGAGCGGGGTTCGAGTCAGCCCGGTTCGAGTGAGCCCCTCGGCTCGGGACGCCCCGAAGCCATGATGTATCGGATCTCGCATTCCGCTCCGAACATCGACGCGATTCCCTCGCCATTGCGCGAGATGATTTCCCGATGTTTGGCAGTCGACCCAGCTGGGCGCCCGAACCTCTCCGAGCTCAGCGCATTCTTCGCCGCAGGTGGATCCGTTCCGGCAGAGCCGAACTCGCGAGCCGACTTCGGGACTTTTACCAGTTCCACGCAGATTCTCGACGAATTCAGCGACGACACGCCTCCCGCAACTCGACGTATGGATCCCGTTCCCGGCGGTCGAGGCCAGTACGACGATGGCCGGTACGAACAAGACCAGTACGACCCGGTCCGGATCGAACCGGTGCGAATCGATGGTGCCGACACCGGCTATTCGCAGATGGAGCCGATTCCGGTGATGGGGTACTCGAACGACCCGTCCTACGGGATCGAGCGGACCGTTCGTCGCCGCCGAGCGATGATCGTGGGCGCGGTTGCGGGTGTTCTCGGTATCGTCGCAGCCGTTGGCGCCATCGATGCCACGAATGTCGTCGACATCGGGTTGATCGGATCGGTCGAGACCACCACGACCACGTCGACCACCACGACTACGTCGACCACGACGACCACTGTCCCTCCCACCACGACAACGCTTGCACCCGCTCCCGTGTACCGCCTCTACGAAGCCGACGGGGTCAAGTACCGGTGGAACCCGTGCCAGAACCCGATTCAGGTCCTTCTCAATCCGACCGGCAAGTTGACTCCGGGCCAGCAGGCTTCACTCGAGGCCTTCCTCACCCAACAGGCGGCGGAGTTGGCGCGCTTGACCGGCATGACGATCGAATACCGCGGACTCACCGAAAAGACGTCGGGCACCGGGTATTCGTCCGGTGAGGAGGTCCTGATCCACATCGACGTACCCGGAGGAGAGGGATTGCTCCAGGACGACAAGCCCTTCGAGGGATCGATCTCCGGGGATCGGATCAAGGACGGTTTCCGGGAGATCGACGCGGTCATCTTCCAGTACAACGCCAACGCTCTGCAGTACCTGTTCCTCGATGACGAACTTCATTCGTACGGTCAGTGGCTGGTGATGTTGATGCTCGGCAATGCGATGGGGTTGACCCCGATGACCGATGCCGACATGACAGCGGGAGGATCGACCGACCCCCTCGGATGGGAAAAGGAGATCATGTATTTCGGCGGCAAGCGCGAGGAGACGCCGACATGGGGCCCCGGAGACCTTCAAGGCCTTGCTGAAGTTGGTGCTGCAGCGGGGTGCTTCTGAGCGGATCGCTCGACGCCTCGGGCTCGGGGAACGGAATCTGACGCTCACGTGGCAATGTGGCAGTCAGTTGGCCCAACCGATACGCTCGGACGGGCTCGAATCCGTCACGACGTCGTCGTGACCTCGAGTTCTCGACAGTAGTACCCGAAGCAGTTTCCAAGTCAGTGAAAAATCATTGGGTCGGTGCCCGAGCGGCCAAAGGGAGCAGACTGTAAATCTGCCGGCATTGCCTACGTAGGTTCGAATCCTGCCCGGCCCACTCTCAGACACCGGATCGCGTTGCGGTCCGGTGTTCTTCGTTCCGTCACTGCAGCATTCGCTGCATGTCAGGATGCCGTGTTTTCTCGGTTTCGGGTCACTGCAGCATTCGCTGCATGACGATGACATCGATCCAGCGGTTGAACTTGCGGGCGACCTCGATCTCCCGGCCGATCTCGCGGAACCCACATGCCCGGTGCAGGGCTTGGCTGGCTTCACCGGATGACGAAATCCGGGCGATGACACTGTGAAAACCCGATTCAGCGGCTGCCTCGACAACCGCTGTCAAGAGAGCTTTTCCAACACCCCGTCCCACATGGCTGCTGTGGACGTACACCGAATCCTCGACGGTCGGGCGGTACGCGGCTCGTTCCTTGTACGGGCTGAGGGCTGCAAAGCCAAGAATGGCGCCCGAACGATCGACGGCGACGAGCGTTGTGAAGGCCCCACTGCGCTCGATCTGCCACTGGCGCTGTTCATCGAGGGTCCGGGGGACGAGGTCCATGGTGGCGGTGGAGTTCTCGACCTCTTCGTTGTAGATCTGCCTGATGGCCTCGGCATCGAGCAGGGTTGCCGAGCGAATGGAAAAGTCGGAGAGGTTCCCCTGGTTGCGGTTCTTCCCGACGCCACCCACCGAACCAGTGTGCCAGGTGGCCGTCTCTCGATCTGCCAACTTGTCGGATCCCGATGATTCAGGACAGGGGATTCGGGGCATGGGGGCATTTGCGAGACCCGGGGCTACACTTTCGACTCGGTTCGCGGCTCTGCCGTACCAGCGCCCTCTTAGCTCAGTCGGTAGAGCATTTCCATGGTAAGGAAAAGGTCGTCGGTTCGATTCCGACAGAGGGCTCAGCACCCGATTTCGGGTGTGTCCACAACCGGGCAGCCAGCCGGCTGCGCGCCAGGCGGCGTAGCTCAGTTGGTCAGAGCATCCGGCTCATAATCGGAAGGTCATCGGTTCGATCCCGATCGCCGCTACTACACAAGCAAGTTCACGTAAACAAGATCACAACCCCTACACCACAGGTGCACAACAAAGGAAAGTAAGAACCATGTCGAAGGCGAAGTTTGAGCGTACGAAGCCTCATGTGAATATTGGGACGATGGGTCATATCGACCATGGGAAGACGACGTTGACTGCGGCGATTTCGCGGACGTTGGCTGATCGTGG
>JBDLRO010000248.1:0-2708 GCA_039800025.1 Actinomycetota bacterium
GTTCATTCCTTCGTTCGGAGAGTCCGAGGTGTGGCGAAGCGGCACGTCGGTCAAGCCCGAACTCGAACCCCAAACCGAACCCATGCAGATGTGGCACCTCTTCACGCACACGGCCGGTCTCACATACGGCTTCATGTACTCACATCCGGTCGATGAGCTCTACCGTCGCGCCGGTATGGAATGGGGGTTCCCGAGCGAACTCGATCTGGCCGGAGTGTGCGACCTTCTCGCTGCGCAGCCGCTCCTGTTCCAGCCGGGAGCCGAATGGAACTACTCGACGTCGATCGATGTCCTCGGCAGAGTCGTCGAAATCCTGAGCGGTCAACAACTGGGAGCGTTTTTCCAAGATCGCATTTTCGGCCCCCTCGGCATGACCGACACGGCGTTCGTGATACCCGAAAGCAAGGGAGATCGGGCTGCGGCGTTGTACTACGCGGCGCCGGGCACTCTTGTCGCGACGCGCAACGAGAGCGCCGACAAGCGCATCCATGTCGAACCGAGAGCCCATGGCGGAGGAGGCGGGCTGTTCTCGACGATGGCCGATTATGTGCGCTTCGCCGAGATGCTCCGTCGCGGCGGTGAGTTCAACGGTCATCGTCTCTTGTCGCCGCGAACCGTTTCCTACATGGCGAGCAATCATCTGCCGGGGAACGCAGACCTCACGGCATTCGGCCGCCCGTTGTTCGCCGAAACGACCTACGACGGCATCGGCTTCGGACTGGGTGTGAGTGTCACTCTCGACCCCGTTGCGAACAAGGCTCCAGGTTCGGTTGGCGATTTCGGCTGGGGCGGAGCTGCGAGCACGTGGTTCCTCGTCGATCCGGTCGAAGACATCACGCTCACGTTCATGACTCAATTGATGCCGTCCAGCACACACCCTTTGCGGAGTCAGTTGAAGCAACTGTTGCATCAGGCGCTCGTCGACTGACGGACTGTCGACAGCCCAAGGCGAGTACGCTCGTGGCACGTACGCACATGAGGTGAACCGATGTACCGAGCCATTCCCCACGACGCCCGCATCTTCGTTGCCGGACATCGCGGCCTCGTCGGAAGCGCTGTCGTGCGCAGACTCGAGGCTGGGGGCTTCACAAATCTCCTGCTCGCGGATCGCTCGGTGCTCGACCTGCGAGATCAGGGTGCGGTCAATACGTGGTTCGAGGCGAACAGGCCCGAGTACGTGGTTCTCGTTGCGGGAACCGTCGGAGGAATTCTCGCCAACAGCACGCGACCTGCCGAGTTCATCTATGACAACTTGATGATCCACGGCACGGTCGTCCACGCCAGCCATCTGACGGGTGTGACGAAACTGCTGTATCTCGGAAGTTCGTGCATCTATCCCCGTCACGCGACCCAGCCGATCACCGAGGAGCAGCTCCTCACCGGGCCGTTGGAGCCGACGAACGAGTGGTACGCGCTGGCGAAGATCTCCGGCATCAAGCTGTGCCAGGCCTATCGACGACAGTACGGCAGCGATTTCATCTCGGCGATGCCCACGAATCTGTACGGCCCGCACGACAACTTCGACCTTGCTTCGAGTCACGTGTTGCCGGCGCTGATGCGCAAGTTCCACGACGCGAAGTTGTCCGGCGAGACTGCTGTCGAAGTGTGGGGAACGGGAAGCCCGATGCGGGAATTCCTCCATGTCGACGATCTCGCCGATGCCTGCGTGTTCCTGATGGAGAACTACAGCGACGATCTGCACATCAACGTCGGAACGGGAATCGACCTCAGCATTCGCGAACTCGCCGAGAAGATTCGCGATGTCGTCTATCCGCTGGCCGAACTGCGATTCGACACGTCGAAGCCCGACGGCACGCCACGCAAAGTTCTGGATGTCAGCCGTTTGCGCAACCTTGGCTGGTCGCCGTCCTACGACCTCGACCGCGGCATCCGCGAGACGTACGAGTGGTTCCTCAGTTCACCTGACGCTCGTGGCCGATCCAATACGGCTCGCGCAGTTTGAACTTCTGCAGCTTGCCCGTTGCGGTGCGGGCGAGCTCGTCACGGAACTCCACTTTCTTCGGGCATTTGTAGCCGGCGAGTTTGCCCTTCACGTACGTGATCAGATCGTCCTCGGTGAGGGACGACCCTGGTGCCTTGACCACGAGTGCGGTCACCAGTTCACCCCACTTGTCGTCGGGGATTCCGATCACAGCCACTTCTGACACATCGGGGTGGCTGAAGACTGCATCTTCGACTTCGATCGACGACACGTTCTCGCCACCGGAGATGATGACATCCTTCTTGCGGTCACTGATGGTGAGGTGCGCTTCGTCGTCGATGAATCCGCCGTCCCCGGTGTGGAACCAGGTCGCACTCGTCGGATCGTCCACGGCATCGTCGCTCGACGTCCGGATCGCATCGGCCGTGGCATCGGGCTGATTCCAGTAGCCCTCCATGACGACGTTGCCACGCGCGAGCACCTCTCCCTGGGACGACACCCGGATCTCGACTCCGAGAGCCGGGGCTCCCGCCCGAGACAACTTGGCGGCACGGTCGGCTGGTGACAGATCGTCGTACTCGGCTCGTGTGCGGTTCATCGTCAGGAAGGGCGACGTCTCGGTGAGCCCGTACAGCTGGACGAACTCCCAGCCGAGTTCGGTCTCCATGCGTTCGATCGTGCGCGTCGGGGGAGGTGCGCCGGCGACGACCATTCGCACTCGACCTCGACCGGGAATCGGTCCGTCCCAGTTCGCCGCCGCATCGAG
>JBDLRO010000249.1:0-3170 GCA_039800025.1 Actinomycetota bacterium
AGGAACTCTCCGCCTTGCGTCGTACGAGCCCTGCCCGACACGTCGAAACCGGTGACGATGCGCACTCCCCACTCGACCACCTCGCAACCGGCTCGATTCAGGACGTCTTCGACGATGTCGCGCAATGTGCGAACGTCGTCATGTTGCATGCGCTTGCGAACGAGATCCGGACCTGCCTCGTGTTCGATCCGTTGGCGAGCAATGTCGACATATGTCGGATCCATTTCGTAGCCGACGAAGGAACGACCCGTCAGTCGGGCTGCAACTGCAGTGGTGCCCGACCCCATGAATGGATCGAGAACGATGTCGCCGCTGAAGGAATACAGATCGATGCAACGCTCGACCAGCGCGACAGGAAATGGCGCTGGATGGTTGACCCGGGTCGCGCTCTCAGGAGCGATCTCCCAGACGTCGATCGTGGCTTCCATGAATTCGTCGGCCGTCATCGTCGACTCGTGCGCCATTCGACGTTGAGCTCGTTGCTTCGGTGTCCATGCACGGTCGAAGCGCCCCTTGCTCGCGACGATCAGCCGTTCAGTCGTGTCTCGCAGCACCGGATTGGAAGCCGATCGAAATGATCCCCAGGCGCAACTCCCCGATGATCCGCGTTGCTTCAACCAGACGATCTCTCCGCGCAACAGCATCTGGAGATCGTCCTGCAAGATCGATATCACGTCGGCCGCCAAGGATCGGAAGGGCTTCCTGCCGAGATTCGCAACATTGACCACGATGCGACCACCGGGTTCGAGGACCCGCCGGCATTCGGCGAACACATCACCCAACATCTGCAGGTAGTCGACGTAGTCGGATGGAATATGACCCTCGCCGAGCGCCTCCTCATATGCCTTGCCGGCGAAATACGGGGGCGAGGTGACGATGAGGCCGACGGATCGATCAGGGATCTCGCTCATCGAGCGCGAATTTCCGAGAAAGATCGTGTCGCGAATCGCTTCGACCGCAGCTGAATCAGCCACTTCGGAATCCCCCGAGATCTCAGGCGTGCCGAATCGTGCATAGAACGCAGAAGAATCATGACCCTCGCGTCGAGACGACCCGAAAGAGGACGTCGACGTTCCCCGTCTCTCGCGACGAGGAACGTTCGGAGAATCCGCTGTTTCCGACACTGTGGCAAGGGTACCCATCATCCGCGCGCCCTGCCGGAGTCCTCGGCTTCCCGTCCCACGCGATACCCGAAACCCGATGTACCCAAATCCGACGTAGTGGAAATAGTGTTGTCGTCGTGTTGGTCATCGCACTCCTCATTCCGGTCGCGTATCTCATCGGAACGTTCCCGAGTGCGGTTCTCATTGCGCGTTCGCGCGGAATCGACATCACCGCCAGCGGCTCGGGAAATCCCGGTGCATCCAACGTCAACCGACTGATGGGCAAGCGGCTCGGCATTCTCGTCTTCGTCCTCGACGGTCTGAAAGGTTCGTTGTCCGTCGTGGCTGGATACTTCGTTGCGGGTTACGCCGGCTCATTGACCCTGCTCGCCGCGGCCATTCTCGGCCATGTCTTCCCCGCCACGCGAAAGTTCAAGGGCGGCAAAGGCGTTGCCACAACCGGCGGCGGGGTCCTGACTCTGTATCCGATCATCGGGTTGGCGATGCTCGCACTGTGGCTCTCGGTCACGAAGATCACCAAGAAGGCTTCCCTTGGTTCTCTGGCGATCGCCATCGGCTTTCCCTGTGCCCAAATCGTGGCGGCACGGCCACTGGGAGAGATTCTCGCGGGCGTCGGAATCAGCATCTTCATGGTCTGGCGCCATGTGCCGAACATGAAGCGCATCTGGCACGGAGACGAGCTCTCGGTTTCTCGCAAGCGCTGACCGAGTGGTGTGTAGGCACCGAGAACGGTGGCATGATTCTCGTCATGCCGCTGCACCCCCAGACACGAGCAATTCTCGATGCACTGACCGCTCTCGGAGCACCTCCGCTCGAAACCCAGGATCCGATGACTGCTCGCCTGGGCATGGAGGCAATGACGGCTCCCTCTTCGGTCGAACTGCACGACATCTCCGATCTCGACGCTGACGGCAATCGCCTGAGGGTCTATCGACCCAATCACCTCCGTGATCGCGGTGCGCTCGTCTATTTCCACGGAGGGGGCTGGGTGATCGGCAGTCTCGACACCCATGACGACGTGTGTCGCAAACTTGCTCTCGCTCTCGATCACCCGGTGATCAGCGTCGACTACCGACTCGCCCCGGAACACCCTTTTCCGACGCCCCTCGACGACTGCGTTGCAGCGGTGAAGTGGATCCATGCACATGCTCGCGAACTCGGCATCGATCCCGATCGCCTCGCTGTCGGGGGAGATTCAGCCGGCGGCAATCTCGCCGCTGTCGTGGCCAACCTGCGCCCCGTGCCGTTGTGTTTTCAGATGCTCATCTATCCGGTCACCGATGCACGACGGGGCTCGGCGAGTTACCGTGACAACGCCGATGGCTATCGCCTGACGGCGAATGGCATGAAGTGGTTCTGCGATCACTACCTCAGCGGTTCGAGAGGTTCGGAAACCGATCCCCTCGTGTCGCCCCTTCTCGCCGACATGTCCGTACTGTCCGCAGCTCCGCCAGCGATCGTGATCACTGCGGAATACGACCCGTTGCGCGACGAAGGTGAGGCATACGCCCAACACCTTCTCGCTGCAGGCGTCCCATGCACGTTGACGCGCTACTACGGACAGATCCACGGATTCTTTTCGATGAGCCAACTGTGCGATGACGGACACGGCGCCATCCAGCAAGCAGCAGCGACGACGCGTCTCGCCCTCGAGCGTTCGATGCAGGTCTAGACGTCCGACTGTGCCAACGACACCGCTCTGTGCACGACAGCATCGAGCATCTGCTCGGTCAGACGTCCAGTGAACGTGTTCTGCTGGCTCGGATGGAACGAGCACACGAGCGTGATCCCTGCTGACGCGGACACTTCGATCCCGTGTCCGAACTTCGGCTTCGGTTTCACTGCGAAATGAGATATTGCAGCGTCATACGCGAACGAGCCGAGGCACACCACGACTCGAAGTTTCGTCAAGGCTGCGATCTCGCGAATGAGAAACGTGCGACATCGATCACGTTCATCGGGGTTCGGTTTGTTCCCTGGAGGTGCGCATTTGACTGCTGATGTCACCCATGCTCCATCGAGACGAAGGCCGTCGTCGCGGTCTCT
>JBDLRO010000250.1:0-4604 GCA_039800025.1 Actinomycetota bacterium
CTTCGCTGAGCCCGCGTTGCGCGGTCAAGTGATCGAGAGCCCCTCGAGGAACAGATGCCCCAGCCGCGATTTCCGTCGCCGCGAGATCGGTGTCTCCGTCGAGGACGGCACGCACGACGGCACGCAGGTAGCGCTGGTCCTGGACGAGCGCGAGTGGCGCCGGCAGGACATCGCCACCTGCTTGGTCCTTGGCGAAGGTCTGGTGTTCTTCGACCAGATGCGTCATCGCCGCTTTGAGCAACTGCGACTTTCCGCCGAAGTAATGGTGCACGAGACCGTGATTGACGCCGGCTCTCTGGGCGATCATGCGCACCGATACAGCTTTCGGACCGACTTCGCCGAGCAGGTCCGCCGCTGCCGAAATCAAGAGATGCTCGACGCGCTCACGACCGCGCGAGGGAACCGATTCGGCGTCGTCGTCGATCACAGCCACGTCACACACCAGATGTGGCGTAATCGATGAGGCTCGCCACCTCTTCTCCACCGCGCCGGCGCGCAATGAGTGCGTCGAAGTCGACGTCGATGCCGATGGGGTTCGCCGCGAACGCGTCCGAGGCCATGAACGCGATGGAATCCTCGACCGACATGCAGTCGATCTGAGCCTCGACTTGATTGCCGTCCGGATCGCGGTAGTAGGCAGAGAAGTTCATGCCGTGATTGATCATCCAATACGGCTCGAGGCCCTTGGCCTTCAAGCGCTCGTAGTGAGCGAAGAGATCATCGAGTGAGGCGTACGTGAACGCGAAGTGCTCGACACCCACGGCGTTGCTGTCGCGCTCGTGCAAGTGCGGCAGGTTCACGATCGCCAAGCGGTGATGCTCGTCGTCGTAGGACAGGAACGAGATGAAGTCGTTGCCGTGCCGGACATCAGCCTCGAGGAAGTCGGTCCACCAGTCGAGCATCTCTCGATACTGAGTCGTCTTGAGGACGATGTGAGCGAACTTGATCGGTGAGGCCATTGGTGACTCCTTGATTCCCGGACGACCGACCTCGTGCAACTCGCATTTAGTCAGTTGTCTAAACTCTGGTACATTCTGCCCCATGACTCTTCGCTTCGCAAATATCGCAGGGCGCTCCGCTCTCGTCGACGCTGACGGCACCCGGTACCTGGATCTCGAATCCACCTCGAACGGGGCCTTCTCCCCCGAACCAATGGATGCATTCACCCGCTGGGACGCGCTGCGTGCCTTTCGCGCCGAACTCGCGCCGTCCGCATTCGACACCGCTCCATTGATCGATGCATCACTGCTCGGCGCCCCGTCGCCGATGCCGTATCAGGTGTTCGGCATTGGCCTGAACTACCGCACACACGCCGAGGAATCGGGCATGCCAATTCCGACGAGCCCTTTGACGTTCACGAAGTTCACCAGCTCGATCGCAGCACCGAACGCCGACATCGCACTCGGGTCCGCCACCGTCGATTGGGAAGTCGAACTCGTCGTCGTCATCTCGAGCGGCGGCCGCGACATTTCCCTCGACCGCGCATGGGATCACGTCGCTGGCGTCGCAGTCGGGCAGGACATCTCCGATCGAACCCTCCAGTTCGCAACGCAACCGCCGCAGTTCAACCTCGGCAAGAGCCGCCGCGGATATTCACCGTTCGGCCCCTGGCTCATCGACGCGTCGAATCTCTCCGACCGCGATCGGCTGCACATGACGATGACACTGAACGGCGAGAAGGTTCAAGACACCTTGACCGATGACCTCATCTTCGATGTGCCGACGATCATTTCGTACTTGTCGACGATTGTCGAACTTCTCCCGGGTGATGTGATCTACTCAGGCACACCCGGAGGAGTCGGCATGTCGTTCAAGCCGCCAAGGTTCTTGAAGCCCGGTGACGTGATCGTGTCCAGCATCGACGGCATCGGCACAACCACGAACCACTGCGTTTGACGCTCGAAGAAGAGATCCCACGAAATATCCGACGTACAACTATTGTCTCCAGCCATGACAATTCGACGCGCTCTCCCCATTGCACTGACTGTTGCCTCCCTCATCATTTCGTCGTGTGGCGGTGGATCGGAAAGCAGTTCCACCGAAGATGCTGGGAACGCCAACGACTCCAGTTCCCAGACCTTCGATGGAACCCTCGGGAATGTCGTGACGGCAATCGAGGCCAACGACTACACCTGCCAACCCGAGAGCATGGCCATGACCTCAGCCGAGCGAGCGATCTGCAACACCTTCTCGTCGATCGGCGTCTCCGCGTATGCATGGGCCGATGCGGCCACTCTGAGGTCCGAACTCGACACCGAGATCATGTGCACATCCGACTCGCATCTCGGCGAGATCCGCTACCTGCGCGGTGATGTCTGGGCCGTAAGTGCATTCTCGTTGTCCGAATCGACCGAGCAGAAGTCGACCGAGATCGACGCCGTTCTCTCTGCCCTCCAGGCAGCTCTCGGCGGCGAACTCGAATCGAAGACCTGCAGCTGAGTTGATCTCGACTCAGCGAGTCGACGGCAATTCGGTTTCGACCTTCACTTCGGGAAGTTGGTAGTCGATCGTCGGTCTCGGACGAACCAGATCCGCTTCGGTCACGACGACGCGGAACTCTCCGAACTCGAAAGCGACGATCTCCTTTGGTGCCGACACCGAGATTCCTGTGCATTGAACAAGGTACGTTCCAACCGGCGTCGTCGGTGTCAGGGGAAACCATGACCCCATCTGGTCCATACCCGTCGGATAATTCAGAAGACATTCGGGAGTTCCATCAAACGAGACCGGATTGCTGAGGTCGTCGGATTCCACCGCCATGGGAACGAGCGGAGGAGGATCGTCTCCAAAGACCATTGCTCCTGAGGGAAAGAGCACGGTCACCGCTGTGGGGGGAGCCGCAACCGGGTCACAGGCATTCCTCTCCGATGGAAGACTCATGCGCAAGAACGACCCGTAGACGCCGCTACGAGGTGAATAGGTGATATCCAATGTCGTCACCGGCTCAGTGAACGAGTATTCGAACCTTCCGTCGACATCGCGAATGTCGAAGATCCCGACGACCCCACCACCGGAGTTTTTCGCCACGAACCGATAGTTCTCTTGGCCACCACTCCCGGACCACCCGTCATCGTGGAACGAGGTGCGCGCAACCAGCTCGGTGATTCCTGAAGAGAATGTCAAGATGGTGTCGAGTGCATCGGAGCCGGTCCACGACATCTCTGCCGGCTGATGAAGGTAGTAGTCGGAATCAGGTCCTTGATTGGCGGTGTTCAAAGTCGCCGTCACAGTGATCCCCCCAACTGTCGCAGATGCTCCTTGTTCCAAGTACTGAATCGCCTCACACGCCCTTGAATCCCCAGCGATCACAATCGATGGTGCCGAGACCACGAACGAAGTCGTCGCCACCACGAACGTCAAGGACTGCGCCAACTTCTCGAGTTTCATTGTCTTCCCACCTTCGACGACCACGTTCGGTCACCGCTGTCGACGGTAGTCAGCAGTTCAGCGATATTTCACATCCCACCCGGAGATCCGCCTGATCGGGTACACGTGCGGCAACCCGGTGCCCGATCGGCAAATCGTGCTCCAGTCACTGTCATCGATCCATTGCTAGCGTGGGAGGCTCATGGAACGCTTCGGCCTGGTTGGCCTTCCCAACGCGGGCAAGAGTTCGCTGTACAACGCCCTCACCGGAGGCGGTGCCCTGGCGGCCCCATATGCCTTTGCGACCAAGGACCCGAATGTCGGCGTCGCAAAAGTTCCTGACGACCGCCTCGACCGCCTCGCCGAGATGTCCAAATCGAAGAACGTGATCCACGCGTCGGTCCAAGTCGTGGACATCGGCGGCCTCGTCGAGGGTGCTAGCAAGGGCGAAGGTCTCGGCAACAAGTTCCTCGCCAACATCCGCGAAGTCGATGCCATCGTGTTCGTCCTGCGGGCCTTCGAGGACGACGACGTTCCCGGTCCCTCCGATCCGCTCGAACACCTTCGCGTCGTCGAAATCGAACTCGCCCTCGCCGATCTCGAGACCATCGACAAGCGTCTGAACCAGGCGTCGCGTCAAGCCAAACTCGACAAGGGAGCGGCTGGCGAGTTGGAAGCGCTGCAGGCTGCCTACGACGCGCTCAGCCAGGGTCTCCCCATCTATCGAGCTGGTCTCAGTGCAGACCTGCAAGAAGTCCTGAAACCGTATTTCTTGCTCACGAATCGCCCCGTTCTTGCAGTCGTCAACGTCGGCGAAAACGAACTCGACAAGATCGCCGCGGTCGAGCAACGCGTGCGCGACGAGTTCTCGTCGGCGGGATCGAATGTCGAAGTCATCGGCATGTGCGTCCAGCTCGAGGCCGAAGCAGCGACGATCGTCGATCCCGTCGAACGGTCCGAGATGCTCGAGGGATTCGGCCTCGGCGAAGGTGCATTGTTCCGCATGGTTCGGAGCGCGTATCACTTGCTCGGTCTGAGGACGTATTTCACCACCGGCGAGAAGGAATCACGAGCATGGACCTTCTATGCCGGGTCAACCGCCCCCGAATGCGCAGGTCGCATCCACAGCGACTTCCAGCGGGGCTTCATCAAGGCCGAGGTGATCCACTGGGACGAACTCCTCGAGATCGGCTCGTGGACGAAAGCCAAGGAACTCGGCAAGATTCGCGTCGAAGGCA
>JBDLRO010000251.1:0-3102 GCA_039800025.1 Actinomycetota bacterium
CTCGACACGTTGGAAGAACAGAAGGTCACCGTGCCTGTATTCGCAGGAGGAACGATTCCTCACTATGCGGTCGAACGTCTGGAAATCAGAGGAGTCCGGTGCTTTCCGCCGGGATCATCGCTGGACGACATCGTGGCGTGTGCTCGCGAGTTGACAGGCGCCCCACAAGAGACTTCGTGATCCCGGATCTCGACAAAATCGAACAAAAGGAGTGGACATGACATCGACAGGCGGTTCCGTTTCGGACTCCATTCGCCGTGCAACATTTGGCGATCAGTTACGCCGACATGCGGCGCGTATTCCCAGCAGGCCCGCGATCATTGCACTGGACAGCCCGTTGCACGAGCGTCGAGTGCTCACCTATGCGCAGTTGAACGAGCAGGCGAATCGTTTGGCCAACTCACTCGCTGCGCAGGGCGTCGGTCACGGTGATGTCGTTGCCACCATGGGGCGCAATTGTCCGGAATCGGTCGTCGCGTTCTGGGCTGCGGCAAAACTCGGTGCTGCGGTGACTGGTGTCAACTACACGTTCACCGCGCGCGAGATCCACTATCAGCTTTCCCACTCCGAGGCGAAGGCGATCGTGTGTGAGGATGCATTCGTCTCCAAGATCGACGCTCTCGAAGAGCCCCTTCCGAATTTGGGCGTGCGGGTCGTGAATGATGCGTACGGTGACACTGCTGGATCGAGTTGGCTGCGGTTCTCGAATTTGGTGGCGAGTGGGGACCCTGCAGAGCCAGCGGTTGAAGTCGATGAGATGAGCCTCGGGATCATCCCATACACGAGCGGTACCGAGGCGTTGCCCAAGGCAGTGGCGATTCCGCAGCGGAACTACTTCATCTCGATGATTCCCTCGTACACCACGGGTATCGGACTCGTCGAAGAGGACACGTGGTTCTACACAATGCCGTTCCACACGATCGCGGGCATGGGTATGCAGATCTGCCTCCTCACCTTGGGCAATACGATCGTCCTGCCCTTCGCAGTCGATCCAGTGCGTGCTCTCAAAGCGTTGGTCGAAGAGAAGGTGACAGTGGTCGGCCAGACCCCGACCTTCTACCTGCAGGTGATTCAGGCCCCCGGTTTCGAACAAGCCGACCTGACGCGACTTCGTCGTGCGATCACATATGGGGGCACGATGCCTCGAGCGATGTTCGAAGGTTTGAAGAAGGCCGCCCCGGATCTCGAGTGGATCACATTGTGGTCGCAGTCGGAACTGACCCAGACCCCGACGATCGGACGATTCAAGTCCCTCGATGACGTGCCCAACGGTGATCCTTCGTGGATAGGTCGCCCCACTGCCCAACTCGAAGTCCGCGTCGTGGACGCTGACGACAACGACGTTCCTGAAGGTGAGCTGATCTGTCGATCGCCAGGAGTCATGCGTGGCTATCACAAGAATCCTGAGAAGACAGCTGAAGTCTTCCGGAACGGATGGCTCCACACTGGCGACAATGTGCGAATCGACGCGGACGGAAATCTGTTCTTCATGGACCGTCAAAAGGACATGATCAAGTCCGGTGGCATGAACGTGTCGTCCGTCGAGGTCGAACGAGTGCTGTATCAGCACCCGTCGATTCTCGAGGTGGCAGTCGTCGGCCTTGCAGACGAGTACTGGAGTCAGGTCGTGACGGCCTACGCCGTCGCTCGTCCTGGACAGACGATCGATCCCGATGAGGTTCGTGAGTTCTGCAAACAGAATCTCGCTGGCTACAAGGTTCCCAAGACCGTCAATGTGGTCGAAGCGCTGCCCAAGGACACGCAAGGCAAGATTCTCAAGCGTGAGCTTCGTGTTGCCAATTCCGGCAACACGAAGTAGTCCTCAATCGGGTCATTCGTGCTCGGCCCAAAAATGCGACATGTGAATTCGTCGCGGAGCGAATGGTGAGAGAACTGTGACCGTAGATACGTCGTTGCTCGACGAACTACTCGAAGGCGTCGAGGGAGGTGACAGAAGGTCCCTTGCGCGCCTCATGAGCGTTGTCGAAGAAGGAGGAGAAGGTTTCCGGTATCTTTCCTCGAAAATGGGAGTTGGACATGGCGGGTCCTATTCGATCGGCATCACGGGAGCGCCTGGTGCTGGAAAGTCGACTCTGACCGATGCGTTGGTCGGCGAAGTCCTCGCGTCCGGAAGTCGAGTGGCGGTCATCGCTGTCGATCCGTCATCACCCTTCACCGGCGGAGCGATTCTCGGAGACCGCGTCCGTCTGCGAGAGGAGCATGCCCGTTCGACCGACGTCTTCGTCAGGTCGTTGGCGAGTCGAATGCACCTCGGCGGATTGGCGCTGGCGGTGCCAGGCATGGTTCGGGCACTCGATTCAGGGGGTTGGCCGATCGTGTTGATCGAAACCGTGGGAGTCGGACAGTCCGAGGTCGCCATTGCCAGGAGTGCTGACACCACCATCGTCGTCGTGAATCCGGGATGGGGAGATGAGGTCCAGGCGAACAAGGCTGGACTCTTGGAGATAGCTGACCTTCTCGTGGTCAACAAGTCGGATCGCGATGGAGCCGAGTCGACCGTTCGGGATCTCGAACGAATGCTGCATCTCGGAGCCGAGCGTGAATGGACCCCTCCAATCGTTCGCACAGTTGCCGCAGATGGAGGAGGTGTCGACGAACTGTGGATCAAGATCGGTGAGCACCGTCAGTTCCTTGAACAGTCCGGACTTCTCGGTCAACGACGTGGTGAGAGTCGAATCAATGAAATGCACGAACGAATTCAGGTGAAGCTGGCTCGAGAACTTCGATCTGTCGAGACGGGATCGGGAGCCGAGATTCTTCTCCGAGTGGCCTCGGGGGATCTCGATCCGAACTCAGCCGCAGAGCGATTCGTTGAACTGCTCGGCAAACGTCTCGACGAGTTCGATCAATAGTCGATCAGACCGACGAACCCAGGACTTTTTCCACGACAATCGCCGCATATTCTTTGGCGACGATGTCGATGGGACCGTCTCGATGGGGGCGATACCAGTCGTTGACGGCGTTGACCATCCCCAGAATCGCGAGCGTGGTCATGTGGGGATCCCTGCACTGGAATTCCCCTTTGTCTCGTCCTTCGCGAATCATGCGTTCCAATTCGTTCTGGTACGTCCGTCGGCGAGA
>JBDLRO010000252.1:0-6105 GCA_039800025.1 Actinomycetota bacterium
GGAACATCGCTGATCGTGTCGATGGTGTGCGCCGGGTTGTTGATGAACGTTGCCCGCCGACCTCGATGACGTGCTTTGCAGTCGTAGCCGGCGGAGGCACCTCGGGGCACGTCCTTCCTGCTCTCGCCATAGCCGAAGCCCTGGTCGACTCGGGGCGGGCACAGTCCGAAGTCGTGTACTTCGGTGCACGACGGGGAGTCGAGACGACGATCGTGCCTCCAACGGGATTTCCGCATGAGTTCTTCGATGTCGTGGGTCTGAAGCGGGAGATTTCCGTTGCTGCACTTCGGAACAATGCGACTTTCGTCCCTCGAATGCTGCGGGCTCGACGTCGAGCGATCGCGTACATGCGGGAGCATCGACCGAATGTGATCATCAGTGTCGGCGGGTATGCGAGTTTGCCCGCCGTTCTCGCTGCGCGAGTCTGCAAGATTCCCATCGTGGTCGTCAGCTACGACCGCCGTCCGGGTCGATCGAGCCAGTGGGCTGCACGGTACGCCCGACGCAGCGCAGTCGCATACCCGGAATCCACATTGCCGCGCGCAGTGTGGACTGGGGCCCCTGTTCGTCGATCCATTCGCCTCCTCGATCGGTCGGCTGAACGAGCTCGAGCACGTCGGCGTTGGGGGATTCCAGAGAACGTCTTTCTGATCGGGGTCATCGGGGGTTCTTTGGGGTCGGGAATCCTCAACGACACGATGCGTCAGTATGTGGAGGCTCACAGATCCGACGCGGGCCTCGCCATTCGCCATGTAGTCGGTCATCGGTTCTACGATGCACATGCCGACACAACGGCGACGGGCCGAGGCGGTCTCGACTATCGGGTTGTGGCGTACGAAGAAGACATGGTCACGATGTACAGCGCTATCGATCTTCTCATCGGTCGAGGGGGAGCGGGGACGGTGGCTGAAGTGGCGACGGTGGGGGTGCCTTCGATCCTCGTGCCATGGAGTGGCGCCGCCGACGACCATCAGACCGAGAACGTGCGATGGTTGAGCGACAGCGGAGGGGCGCTCCTTCTGCACGAAGATGCCGTCGCATCTCGTCTCGGTGAGACGATCGACGAACTGCGCACTGATGCCGATCGTCTTCGAGCCGTCGCACATGCAGCGTGGTCGATGGGCGAGCGAAATCGAAGTAGCACCTTCGCCGAACTCATCGACGAAGTCGTCAACGAGGGACGGGCGACATGAAGCCTCCCCTCGATCTGCGTTCGCCACAGCGTATCCACGTCGTTGGAGTCGGTGGACCGGGGATGAGCGGAGTGGCACTTGCTCTCGCCGGTATGGGACACGCGGTTTCGGGTAGTGACATCCACGAAGGATTGGTCATTTCGCGCCTTCGGGACGCAGGTGTGGTCGTGTCCATCGGTCACGATGCACGTCTCGTCGAGGATTGCCACGCTGTCACTGCATCTCCTGCAATCCCTGCACACAATGTCGAAGTTGCCTCCGCGAAGGACAAGGGAATCTTCATCTCGCGCGCTGGGATGCTCGCATCGATCTGCGCGGTGGAGCCGACCATCGCAGTCGCCGGCACGCATGGAAAGACGACGACGACGTCCGTGCTGGTGCACATTTTCGAAGCAGCAGGGTTCGAGCCGAACTTCGTCGTCGGAGGTGACGTCAAGGATTTCGGGACGAACGCTCGATGGACGGGCGCATCGTGGACGATCGTGGAGGCAGACGAGAGCGACGGCACTCATCTGGAACTGCCACTTCATGGCACGATCCTGACCAACATCGATGTGGATCATCTCGACCATTACGGCGACTACGCGGGGATCGTCGATGCGTTCGAGCGTTACCTGGCAGGCATCGACGGCCCGAAGGTCGTGTGTTGTGACGATGAGGCAATCGTCGGGTTGATTCAGTCGTCCGAGTGGCGGGACTGCGTCACATACGGAAGTGCCGACGATGCTGATTTCCGTTTCGAGGCAGTCGAAGCAGCCGATGGGATGACGACCTTCCACATCGCGAGTGGCGAGACTCGCATTCCTGTCGAGACGAGTTTGCGCGGTGTGCACAATGTTTCGAACATCACTGGTGCGATCGCGATGGCGGTGGTCTGCGGAGTCGACCCGATGATCGCCGGACGTGCAGTGAGATCCTTCACCGGGGTCGGCCGGCGCTTCGACATTCGTGGGCGGATCGACGGTGTCACGCTCGTCGACGACTATGCGCACCTTCCGCGCGAGATCGATGCCGTGCTCACAGCGGCGCGGACGAGCGGTGACTCGTGGCGGCGAATCGTTGCGGTGTTCCAGCCGAACCGCTTCAACCGAATGTCGCGAATTTCCCACGAATATGCCGATGCATTTCGGTCGGCTGACCTGATCGTGTTGACCGACATCTATTCGTCCGGCACGGCCGAGATTGCCGGTGTGACCGGTCATTTGGTGGTCGATGCAGTTCTGGAACGCCACCCTCATGCCGAGGTCGTCTGGGTCGAGAAGCGAGCAGACCTCGCTGCGAGGGTTTCGGAGCTCCTCGAGTCTGGTGACGTGTGTATTTCCATGGGTTGTGGAGACATCGAGACGCTCCCCGATGAGGTGCTCGCTGTGCGTCGGTCAGCGGGCGAGATGTGATTGCGGACGATGTTCGGGATCGAGTCCGAACGATCCTCGGACCCCGACTCAATGAGGGATATGTCGTTTCCCAACTCACGACGTACCGGGTCGGTGGAGTTGCTGCTTTTCATCTCCTGGCGGATTCGCTTGCCGATCTCGAACTCGTGGCTCAGATCCCGCGGGAGACCGGCCTCGAGGTGCTGATACTGGGTCGCGGCAGCAACGTTCTCGTTGCTGACCAAGGATTCGATGGTCTCGTGGTGCAACTCGGCGCGTTCGCCTCCGAAATCTCCATCGGCGCCGAAGGAAACCTGGGACGTGTCGAGGCTGGATCAGCGGTCGCTCTTCCGGTTCTGGCACGACGAACTGCGGCGGCAGGGTTGACCGGATTCGAGTGGGCCGTCGGCGTACCTGGGACCATTGGAGGCGCAGTGAGAATGAACGCCGGCGGACACGGTTCCGACATGTCGGAATCTCTTCATTCGGTCCGCATTTTCGATCTCGGCTCGGGACGAATCGAGGAGCGCCCTGTTGGAGCCCTTGGACTCGGTTTTCGCCATTCCGGCTTGACCGACTCCGACGTCATTCTCCGGGCAGTATTGGATCTTCAACCGGGATCTGTGGATCGAGCGATGGCGGAGATCGATGAAGTCGTGAAGTGGAGACGTGAAAACCAGCCCGGCGGTCAGAACGCAGGGTCCGTTTTCGTCAACCCGATTCCGCATCAGCTGTCGGCGGGTCAATTGATCGATGATTGCGGCCTTCGCGGAATGAGAAGAGGAACCGCGCAGGTGTCGACGAAGCATGCAAATTTCATTCAGGCCGATCCAGATGGTTTGTCAGGTGATGTGGTTGCGCTGATGCTCGACATTCAACGCCAAGTTTTCGACAGAACTGGCAGGAGGCTGCGCAGTGAGATTCGTCTCGTGGGGTTCCCCGCAGAGATCCGTGAGTCGTTGTCATGACCCAACCTCCTGATGATGATCGAAAGAGTTCTCGCGGTGAGGGCGCTCCAGACTTCGGAGTCGAGGATTTGAAGCCGAGGCGACGTTCGGGGTCGACAGTGCCAGCTGTTGGTCCATCCGATGTGGCCGAATCCGTGAAGGCCGAGTTGCGAGCGGTCTTCGATGAGCCGAATTCGGAACTGCGGCCCGAGACTCGACCCGTCTCCAAGACGAACCAAGCCGAACCCGCTTCGGATCATCTCGACGAAACCGGTCCCGTCGACGTGCTCGGAGAGCACCTCGGATTCGACGCGCCGCACGATCAGTCGAGGCGTTCACGTCGACGTTTTCGCGACATCGCTCGTGAACACGACACGCGGCTCAGAGCCCAACCCGCTGTCGAGAGTCGAGCCGAAACGCCGCCGAAGAGCGATCCAAAGGTCGAAGGCAAGACCGAAACGAAGGTCGAGCCGACGGTCAAGGTCTCCGAAGACGGCAAGAAGCGTGTCGTCATCACCGACGAAGAAGTCGTCAACATCAAGCGTTCGGCTCCGAAAGAGGAGCGAAAACGCAAGAAGACCCGGCGCGGCACCGATGACGTGATCCGCCTGCCCAATCGGCGATGGCGTTCGCGTACAGCAAGTGGTAAGTGGCGACTCAAGTGGTACTCGGTCGTTGGAATCGTCCTGACGGGAGTCCTCCTCGTCCTGCTGTTGTTGACGAGTCCGTTGTTGTCGATCCGGAACATCGAAGTCGAGGGGGCGGTCTACGTCAACCAGGCTCGGTTGGACGAGGTCTTGGTTCAATTGAAGGGTGATGCAATCCTCACTGCCGACCTTCACGGAGCGACTCGGCAAATCGAAGCGATCCCGTGGGTACGAAGGGCTCGGGTGTCGATGCACCTACCTTCGACCATCGTCGTTCAGATCGACGAGCGTCAGCCGACGGCCTTCTTTCGCGCCGTCGACGGTTTCATTCGGGTCATCGATCGTGAGGGGCGCATTCTGGACGTCATCGAGGGTGACCCGATCGACTACACCCGGATCATCGGATCCGGGCCCAATCTTGGGCCCGGTGAATTCGTGGGCCAACCGTTCCTCGGAGCGGTGGAGCTTTTGGGCGCTCTGCCCGTATCGCTCGCGGACCGGTTGGTTTCGGCCACCGTCAGTCCAGAAGGCGAGATTTCCCTTCAATTGACGCCCAATTTGTTGATCATCTTCGGTCAGCCGACGGACTTTCAAGTCAAGCTCGTGGCCGTGGTCAACGAGATGAAACGTCAAGGATCGAGGTCCTACACCGTGATCGACGTTTCGACCGGCGAACCGAATGTCCGTTGACGGCTGCTTTTCGCCTGCTGGAACCGGCAACCGAGTTCCGAGTATCCCCCTATCCTCGAAGGGGAGGTGCGAGAATACCGGTCAGTTTGGCGTGTGGAGTGACATCCCAGACACCATCGTCGGTGGGTGGACCTCGGTGCACCCGGAGGCTCGATTGCACAGAGCCGACATCAGAACCATCGTGAAGAATATCGAATCTTGAAGCAAGCAGAATCCTGAAGAAAAACTGGAGCCACCAGATGCAAACGGTGTGGTGGTTCCACAGAATGGAATGAGCCGGCACCGTCGTCGGTACCCGAAATCGGAGGAGTCTCCCGACATGGTTGGTGGACACAACAACTACATCTGCCAGATCAAAGTCGTCGGAGTCGGCGGCGGGGGCGTCAACGCCGTCAATCGAATGATCGAGCGGAATCTCCGTGGCGTGGAGTTCATTGCGGTCAACACCGATATTCAGGCTCTGATGACCAGTGACGCCGAGTTGAAACTCGATATCGGCCGCGAGCTGACGCGGGGTCTGGGTGCAGGCAGTGATCCAGAAGTAGGACGGCAGGCGGCAGAGGCCCATCGCGACGAGATCGAAGATGCGCTGAAGGGTGCCGACATGGTCTTCGTGACCGCGGGAGAAGGGGGAGGTACCGGTACGGGGGCCGCTCCGGTCGTCGCCGAGATCGCGAAAGCGGTGGGTGCTCTCACCATCGGCATCGTGACGCGTCCTTTCTCCTTCGAAGGTCGGCGTCGCGCGGTTCAGGCCGACGCGGGAATTGCGAAACTGAAGGAAAAGGTCGACACTCTCATCGTCGTTCCGAACGATCGGCTGCTGTCGATCGTCGACGCTCGAGACACCGTGATGGAGGCCTTCGCACAAGCCGACGAGGTTCTGTACAACGGTGTGGCGGGCATATCCGATCTCATCACCAACCCCGGTCTCATCAACACCGACTTCGCAGACGTCAGGATGATTCTCAACAATGCTGGCTCAGCGCTGATGGGAATCGGTACTTCGAGTGGGGACAGCCGCGCGCGAGACGCTGCTCTCAAAGCACTGTCCAGCAATTTGCTCGAAGCTTCGATCGAAGGTGCGCGCGCCGTGCTCCTCAACGTCACAGGTCCCTCGTCGATGACTCTCATGGAGATGAATGAAGCCGCGGAAATCATCCATGGCATCTCCCACCAGGATGCGAACATCATCTTTGGAACGGTGATCAACGACGACATGGGTGATGAAGTCAAGGTGACGGTGATCGCCGCCGGT
>JBDLRO010000253.1:0-4514 GCA_039800025.1 Actinomycetota bacterium
CATGAATCAAACAAGAAGGCCGCATCCGCGGGCAAGATTGTCGAATGGCAGGCCAGGTGAATGATGAAGCCCCCCAACTTCCCGAGCATGCCGGGGGACCGCGAGCTGCTGTCTACGGCGGGGGTGGGTTGTTCGGGATCGGTTTCATCATGGGGATCACCGAGGCTCTGGCTGACGGCGGTGCCGATATGGCGAGCCTCCCTGTTGTCGGAACCTCTGCAGGCTCATGGGCAGGCGCCGGAATGGCGCTCGGTCTTCGTTTCACCGATGCCTTGAAAGCAATGTCTGGTTCGATTCCGCGCCTGCCCAGCCCGCGGGCGGGGCGACTCCGTCCGATCGCGGCTGACTTGTTCGGCTCGCAGACGCGCTGTCCCACCGTGCGGGCCGTCGCATGTGCGCTGCCGAGATTCAAGCGGACGGCTCTGTCCGGGGCGGATCATCCGGTCGCGGATCTGGTTGCAGCGTCGAGCGCGGTGCCTGGCATGCTCGCACCGCATCGCATCGGCGATGTCCGCTATGTCGATGGGGGAGCACGATCGATGGCGTCGATCGACTTCGCCCCCCATGCGATGAAGCTTCTCATCGTGTTGCCGTTGTCGGGCCCCATGTTCGGACCCGCAGGTCGCCTGATCGAACGCCGCATCGGAACCGAGCTCGAGATGTGGAGGGCGGCGAATCCGGGTGCCGACGTGCATGTCATGCGTCCGACTCCGGAGATCGCTGCGCTCGCCAAGCGACCGATGCACCTGTTCGACCCGTTCAGAGCGATGCGGTGTTACGAGCTCGCCTATATGGAAGGCGAAGCTCTGCGAACTGCTTGGGCGTGAACCATCACCTGGAGGTCGTGAATCTCCAGGATGCCTCGGATGCAACTGTGGTGCCGGAAGAGTTCAGCGCACGGACCTGCCAGAAGTAGGAAGTGCGTCCCTTGAGCGAGGAGACCATGACGGACGTCGACGTGCCGGCATTCAACCAACTGGAACATGTCTGGCTCGTGCTGATGCACACTTGATACGACGTGGCATTGGCCGATGCGGTCCAGGTCAGAGTAGGACGTCGTGACACATTCGTCGATCCGTTGGCCGGAGCCGATTTCGAGAAAGCACCGGGAACCGGCGATGGGGCAATTGTGGTCGTCTCGACGGGAACAGTCGTCGTCGGAGCTGCAGACGTGGTGGTTGGTGCATTCGTCGTCGTCGGAGCTGCGGTCGTGGTCGTCGTTGCCAAGGTCGTCGTCGTTGTCGGTGCGATTGTCGTCGTCGGCGTCGTCGAACCCGAGCCGGAATCGACGAACAGCAAGACGTTGGGTGATCCGACTTCGGCGGACGTCACGAGATTCGGAGTGGCGGAGGCGACGAGTGCATTGCGGACCTGTGTGGGTGAAAGACCGCCATTGGCTCCGAGGAGAAGAGCGGCAGCTCCTGCAACATGTGGTGAGGCCATCGACGTTCCACTGATCGTGTTCGTCGCCGTCGACGAGGTGTACCAAGCCGACTTGATGCTCGATCCCGGGGCGAAGATGTCGAGGCAACTTCCGAAGTTCGAATAGGAGGCACGTGCATCCGTGCTGGTCGTGGCTCCCACCGTGATCGCAACTCCTGCCCGAGCGGGAGAGTAGTTGCAGGCGTTGTCAGAACTGTTGCCCGCGGCAACGACGACGGTGACGCCGCTGTTGTGCATGTTCGCGACTGCGGTGTCGATGGCGCTGATGGCACCGCCGCCGAGGCTCATGTTCGCAACTGCTGGTTTCACAGCATTTGCTGCGACCCAGTCCATGCCGGCGAGCACTCCCGACCAGGTGCCGGAACCCGCGCAGTCGAGGACTCGGACCGGAATGATGTTTGCCTTCTTGGCGAGACCCCACGTCGTTCCTGCAACTGTTCCAGCAACGTGCGTTCCATGACCGTTGCAGTCCTCGGTTCCGCGACCGTCACTGATCGACGTGAAACCCGAGCGAACTCGACCGGAGAAGTCCACGTGATTGGAGAGAACGCCGGTGTCGAGGATGTAGGCGTTGACCCCTTGCCCAGCCGAGTCCGGATAGGCGAACGTTCCAGAGAGCGGCAAGTTGCGCTGATCGGAACGATCCAGACCCCATGTTGCACCGGACTGTGTGGCTGACGCCGTGACCACACCGTCGGGCTCGATCTGCTGAACGCTTCTGCTTCTCGAAAGGCCCTGCATGGCGGCGGTCGGCAAATCGACTGCAACGCCTGGGAGAACGGTCGAATAGGTGTGGCGCACCGAGTAACCCTGACCCCGCAAACGGGCGGCTTCGGCGGTGGGGTTCGTGCCTCGCTTGAAAACGATGATGTACGTCGATGTCGTCGACTGGGTCTTGGCAGCCGAGACTTCGGAGACGAGACCACCGCCGAGAAGGGTTGCAGCCAGCACGAATGTTCCCAGGAGTCTCTTCTTCACGCTTCTGAGACTATCTCTACCGTTTGGGGACACTTTCTTGGATCGGGCAATTCGATCCGAATGGGTAAAAGGACACCTTCTGGTTCGCCTTCGACGGCTGAGGCTGTGAAGACGGCGTCAGCCGAGCGATGAACCGACGAGAGCTGCTGTGACGGCGAGGATCGCCGATCCGGACACGACTTCCATGGTGCCCATTCGCAGGAGTACCGCCATACGAGTGTCGAAGATGTGCGGATTTTCCATCATTTTCGACGACACGCGCTTGCGGTTGACATCCCCGAGCCGCAACGTGAGGGCGACGAGTGCGATCTTCAGCAGGAGAAGACGCCCATGGCTCTCGGTGAAGAGCGATCCGATGCCCCCATGGAGTCGCAACGTCTGGATCACGCCGGTGACAAGGAGTGCGATGACTGCGGGCTTTGCCACTTGGCCATACCGTTGAAACGACCGGAACAGATCCCGCGATGACACGAGCGGCGAGATGAAAAGAACGAGGACTGCGAGACCGCCGAGCCACACGGATGCTGCGGCGGTGTGCACGACATCAGCGGGCACTCCGAGATATGGAGCAGCCATCGAACGTGAGTGCCCGGTGTAGGCGAGTGCGATCAGATAGATGCCGAATGTTGCGAGAGCGAGGCGTTGCACTTTGACGCTCTCAGTGAAAGGCAACACGGTCACCAGTTGATATGCAAGAAGTGCACCGGCTGCCGAACGAACGAAGAGCATCGACCCAGGGGTCGAATCGAAGATCGAGAACAGATGGCCGAGGCCGCCGAACAGCGATGTGCCCTGGATGTCGCCCAAGAAGATCAACATCTGGATCATGGGGACTGCTGCAACTGTGACAGCGGTCCCCTTCAGAATTGAAGAGCGCCTCAAGGCACTGAAGGCTCCGCGAACGAGATGGAGTTCTGCGATCAAGAATCCACCGATCAACATCACCGCTGTGAACCCGATGAGTCGCAGGATCCATCGAACGAGATCGGGGGCTCCGCTTCCACCTCTGCTCGCAACTGCCCCGGAGCCGAGCACGTCGGATGATGTGCTCTCGAGGGATACCTCGCTTGTGAAAGTGAGAACCCGTGGGGCTGGAGCAGCGTCGAGCTGCTCGCCGTGCGCGGGAGAACTCGAACGCAACAAGTTGTGCGCAGAGACGGGATCCACCAGAACAGCGAGTGACAGACTTATCAGGGCGACGATCCGCCTGAGCCATGAGTTCGATCGAAATTTCAGCGGCCGGTGGCTCTCGAGACCGGTCGTTGCACACGATCGAAGCATCACAGTGCAGTCATTGTATGAAGGTCACAGGAGCCACACAGGGCACTACTGTTTCGTCTGTGACGTCATTCGATTCAGTCGGTGCAATACCGGAGCCGCCGCGGTATCCAGTCGGCGTGAAAGAAGCGGGAATCGGCATTCGATTCCTCGCGTACCTTCTCGACGCGATCCTGCAAGCTGTGACTCTCGGCATCGGCTGGTTGATCTGGGCCGCAATCATTGCAGGCAATGGTCAGACTCCCGCGAAGCAAATACTCGGTCTGCGCGTCATCGATGCAGGAGACAGCCAACCACTCGGGTTCGCGCGGATGCTCTTCATGCGGGGCATCATCGCAGGTCTTGTTGCGGCAATCCTCATTCCGTTGACGCTCGGGATCATCTTGTTGATGCCTGTGTGGAACAAGCGCAAGCGCAACATTTGGGACAAGTTGTCGAGTTCGGTCGTGGTCGTCGATACGTCGAACGCCTGGGGTCGCTGACTCGTCCTGCGAGTGCGGACGAATCGGTTCTCGAACTGATGAGTTCGTCAGCCTTCGTCGTATGCGCGCCGAATGAAGCGATCGACATCGCTGCGCGGTCCGGCGACGACGATCAAGTCGTCCCTGTTCGGGACCGTCGTTCGTTCGGCATAGGTGAACGAGCCGCCGAGAGGCTTGATGCATACCACTGTCACTTTGTACTCGTCGCGCAGACCTGCTTCACCGAGTGAGCGACCGATCATGCCAGCGGGAACCCCGGTCTCGACAATGACGAAGTCGTCGTCGAGTGCGAGATACTCGAGAACTCCTCCACCGAGAAGGTGAGCAACTCGT
>JBDLRO010000254.1:0-4319 GCA_039800025.1 Actinomycetota bacterium
CAGAAACGCCCGGATGACGTCCACGAGAACCAAATCCGACTGAGCAGCAGACGCTCGAGACGATGTTCTCATGGCGAACTCGAAGACCACGGCTACCCATACGACGAATGGGCGGAAAGTCGTTGAATGCACAGTCGACCAGAGGGTGGAAGGGGCGTTCTCGGAGCTCGTCGAGGGGATCACAGTGGTCACAGAAAGTTGATGGACGAGCAGGAGTGCCGACCCGAAGGGGAATCCTAGATGAGCGTCGGACAGCGGCTCGGATGGGCCGATCCGCCGATGCCCGACGGGAGAACTGCTATTTTTGGAGTTTCATGCGTTGGAATGGTGCTCGGCCGAACCCAAAGGCCGTAGGTGCAGCCGCCGTCATCGGAATTCTCTTGGTTGTCTGGTGGTGGCCTGGACTGACCGGGCAGGACCAGCAGACCGATGTTGTGATCGTTTCGTCGTCCACATTTGTCGATGCTCGGGAATTCATCGACAGACGCCTTCGTGAGGAAGGCTTCACGACCGAGTGGAGCCCGTCGAAGGGCGATCTCTGTTCCTTCGAGTTGCCCGACTCCAAATCTTCCGAAGTCCTGGTGTTCGAATTGAACACTTCACTCGCCTGTGACGCCGTCTTGGTGGAAGATTCTTTGATCGATCTGCGTTCAGCATGGTCTTCGCGACCGATCATCGCAGTGCTGAATTGGGATGCCCCCAATCCTTCGGAATCGCTGATTCGTACTCTGCGGTCCTTGAACATGACTCTCGTGGATCCACGTGGACTGATCGGCTCCGACGGTGATGTGCAGAACTGTTTCTGGTGGGACGACTGCCCACCGGATGGTCGAGTCATGACCATCCGGAATGGGAGGCTGACCGCGGCAGGAATGCAACGGATGGCACGTTCGATCGTGTCAGGAGTCCTGCAGTGACGTATTCGGACATTCCACGTCGGCAGACCTGTCCGCCGGTTTCGGATCTCGCTCGTTCGATGATCGATCATGATGTGAGGCGCATTCACGTATTGGCGTGGCGAGACCTGGCGGATCCGGAATCCGGAGGGTCGGAGATCCATGCCGACCATTTCATGAGAAGGTGGCAAGAGGCGGGCCTGGAAGTCCTTCATCGGACATCGTTTGCACGAGGCCAGTCATCGATGGATACCCGGCATGGGTATCAGGTGATTCGCCGCGGATCGAGACTCGGAGTGTTTCCACGAACGATCGCGGCTGAAGTCATTCACAGCATGGGTCCGTATGACGCTTTGGTGGAAATCTGGAATGGGATGCCCTGGTTGAGCCCATTGTGGTGTCGTCGACCCCGCCTCGTCGTTCTTCACCATGTTCACGACAAGATGTGGGATCAAATCCTCCCGGGACCAGCTGCCTGGCTCGGGCGTCGTCTCGAGACATCTTGGGCCCCTCGCGTCTACCGTCGTACCGAGACCGTCACTCTGTGTGAGGACTCGCGTCGAGATCTTCTGAGACTCGGCTGGCCAGATGCAAGGGTTCATGTCGCCCCCGCAGGAGTCGACCCGTTCTATTCGCCAGCTGGCGACAAGACGCCACATCCTTCGATCCTCGCTGTTGGTCGACTCGCCCCTGTCAAGCGAACGGTCGAACTACTCGAACAACTCGAGCCGGTACACCGTGAGGTTCCTGCAATGCGCTTCACCATCGTCGGTGATGGTCCTCTCCGCCCGATTCTGGAATCCTGGATCGATGAGAGAAAGGCTCATGATTGGGTTCGACTGTGTGGTCGTGTCGACGATGTGACACTGAGGAATCTCTATCGTGAGTCGTGGCTGATCACGAGTGCTTCTCTCGCTGAAGGATGGGGTCTGACGCTCACAGAGGCGGCCGGATGTGGCACGCCTGCAGTAGCTACTGACATCGGTGGACATCGCAGCGCAGTGCGCAACGGAGTCACCGGGTCCCTTGTACCTCTCGAGAAACTGGGTGAGAGGTGCGGACAACTCTTGAACGATCATCGATCGCGAGGTGATATGGGTGACCGAGCAGTCGAGTGGGCGCAGTCGCTGTCCTGGGAAAACCTCGCCGCGCGCGTTCTCAAGCCACTTCATGACGAGATCGTGCGCGGATCATGAGCGGAAAAAAGAACTTTTCTCTTGTCTTCATCTGCGTCTCCACGCCCATCGTCATTGCCGTGGTGATGATGATCGTTGGAATCCGCTGGTTTCCGGCTGGTGACATGGCCCAGGCAGAACTCCACATGCGTGGTTTCTTCGAACGGCCTCCGCTCGTTGGTGCGGCAGGTCGAATCGTCAGCGACAATGGATTTCAAGGTTCGCATCCCGGACCGAGTTTGTGGTTGGCGATGCTCCCCGTCTATCTGATCGGCGGGCGTTCGAGCGATGCCCTGATGGCTGCTGCCGCAAGTGTTCATCTTGTCTCGATAGCGGCCGTGATCCTTCTGGCTCGTCGACGAGGTGGCTGGACGTTTGCAGGAGTCAGTGCGTTGTCGGTGCTTGCGGTGGTTCGCAGTTCAGGTACTGATTTCATGATCGAACCGTGGAACCCATGGCTCGCCCTTCTCCCGTTCGCTGCGTTCGTCTTCTTGGTCCTCGAAGTGCTCGTGCCAAGTCCCTCAGACGACGTCTCGGCAGCGATTCGAGCCGGTCGACTCGACAGCATGTTCCTTGCATGTGCAGTCGCCGTCGGCAGCCATTGCGTCCAGAGTCACGCCGGTTATGCGCTCCTGGTGGTCCCACCCATTGGTGTCATGCTGGTCGCTCTCACCATTCGACGAATGCGAAACCGCGATTCAATTGGAGTGAGATTCTCGCCACGCGTGTTCACGCCGCTATTCGTTGGAGTCGTTACTGCTTTGGTCATGTGGTCTCCGGCACTTCTCGATCAGATGCGTCGTCGTCCGGGCAACCTTTCGATTCTCTGGCAGCACTTCGTCTCACCAGAGGAGCCAACCTTGGCATTTCATGAGTCGGTCGAAATCATCATGGTCCAGATGAACCTTTTCGGACCTTGGTTGTTCGGCCCAGGTGCAGCGAGGTCGGAACTCGTTCGTTGGATCGGTTTCATTGCCTTCATCGCAGTCGTCTGTGCTGGCTTCTTTGCTGCGAAGAGCGCACATACGATGCCTCGCTCGCGCGCTGTGTTCTCCATATTGATCGGCTTTCATGTTCTCGGCTCGATTTCGATTCTTCGAATCTTTGGCCCTTATTACGAGTACACGGTTCGATGGTTCTGGCTGTTGACAGCGATCACTCTTGCTTTCGGTCTCTTCACCGCGTTCTCGGCGATAGCACCTTCTGTCCGACTGAAGATCCGATCATTCGCTGCGCCGTCAACCTTGGTCGGGTTCATCCTCCTCGTTCTGAGCTGCATCAGCGTGATTCAAGTCGTCGATCGGGTCAAGCTTCCAGGACGCACCGACTCCAAGATCCTTGCAGGCCTGGTCGATGACGTCTCCCGTGGCATCGACAAGGACAAGACCTATCAAATTCGCTTCTACGACCCTTACACCTTGAACGCCACGGGATTCGGCCTTCTCCTGGAGTTGGAGAGGAGAGGATTCACCGTGAAGGTCGCCCCCGAATTCGCGGCTGCCGCTCTTCCGCATCGAACGGCACCGATGGAGCAGACCGATGAGGTGTTGTGGGTTGTGGTTGGACCAGCCCTCGAGGAGGCCCGTTCCGATCCGGTTTTGACCGTTCTGGCGACGTTCAACCCGCGTACTCCGCAGCAAGAGACGAGAGCAAAGGATTTGCTGAATCAGGTGGAAGGAGGTTTGAGGGAAGCAGGGCGCGAAGACCTCGTGTCCAGTCTGGACAGCCCCGGTGCATCGATTCTCTTCGCTCAGCCGCCTTTGCCCGAGGAGACTGCGGAACTCGTACGTGAGTTGATCGGAATGGGCCAGCCGACGGGGGTCTTTTCGATGGCAGTTGACGATGTAACCCTGTCATTAAGATGATCAGCCGTGCATGTGACGGTGGTTCTTCCGACCTACAACGAGCGTGAGAACATCGTCGACGTCCTCACCAAAGTGAGATCAGCGGTACCCGAGGCTCGCATTCTCGTCATCGATGATGGGAGTCCTGACGGCACTGCTGATGTCGCGCAAAGTCTTGCCGACGAATTGGGGAAGATCGAAGTTGTTCGCCGGTCCTCGAAGGACGGTCTGGGAAGTGCATATCGGTTCGCATTCGGACGGATCTTCACCCGATCCACAAGTGCAGATGCTCGCAGTTCTGATGATGGAGCCGCCGACGAAGCCGATGTGGTCGTCACCATGGACTCGGACTTGTCCCATGACCCGCTCGTCATCCCATCGATGATCGGCGCGATTTCAGCGGG
>JBDLRO010000255.1:0-3984 GCA_039800025.1 Actinomycetota bacterium
GCGTTGGCGACCGCCGAGGCGAGCACCTTGCGAACGACGCGGGCTGCTTCACGCTCGGTGAACTGGAGAACCTGGTCGGCCGACACGACATCGAGACCCCGAACGAGGTTCAGGACGACGCGAGCCTTGGATGCCGACATGCGAGATCCACGCACGCTCGCCTTGGTGCCGCTGCGCTCGCCTGCGACGAAGTTGCGTTCGTTGAGTTTGGGACCAGTCATTACTTGCGACCCTTCACATTCTTTTCCTGACCTGCGTGGTATTTGAAGGTCCGGGTGGGCGAGAACTCACCCAACTTGTGACCGACCATCGACTCGGTGATGTACACCGGCACGTGTTTGCGACCGTCGTGGACGGCGATGGTGTGGCCGACCATGTCGGGGATGATCGTCGAACGACGACTCCAGGTCTTGATGACCTTCTTCTCGTTCGCCGCGTTCAACGCGTCGACCTTCTTCACCAAGTGGTCGTCCACGAACGGACCTTTTTTGAGACTGCGCGACATGTGCTACTCCAGACCTTTACCGGCGACCCTTGCCGGAACGACGACGACGGACGATCAACTGCTGAGACGGCTTGTTCTTGTTACGAGTACGTCCCTCGGGCTTGCCCCACGGCGAAACGGCAGGACGACCACCGGAGGTCTTTCCTTCACCACCACCGAGAGGGTGGTCGACCGGGTTCATGGCGACACCGCGGGTCTGGGGGCGAACGCCCTTCCAGCGGTTACGGCCAGCCTTGCCGATCTTGATGAGTTCGTGTTCGGAGTTGCCGACTTCGCCCACGGTGGCTCGGCAGTCGAGGAGAACTCGACGCATTTCCGTCGACGGCAGACGCAGGGTTGCGTGATCGCCATCCTTGGCCACGAGCTGAACACCGGTGCCTGCCGAGCGAGCCATCTTGCCGCCCTGACCGGGGCGCAGTTCGACGTTGTGGATGACCGTACCGACGGGCATGAAGCGAAGGGGCATTGCGTTGCCGGGCTTCACATCGGCCTTCGAACCGCTCGAGATGCGGTCGCCCACGTTCAGACCCTTGGGAGCCAGGATGTACGCCTTCTCACCGTCTTCGTAGTGCAGAAGCGCGATTCGGCACGTGCGGTTCGGGTCGTACTCGATGGTCGCAACCTTCGCGCCGACCCCATCCTTGGTGCGCTTGAAATCGATGATGCGGTACTGCTGCTTGTGTCCGCCACCGCGGTGACGAGCGGTCTTGCGACCGTAGGTGTTCCGACCCCCGGACTTCGGCTTGCTCGTGAGCAGAGTCTTTTCCGGTGTGGACGTCGTGATGTCGGAAAAATCCGAGGACGTCTGGAAACGACGACCAGCTGATGTGGGCTTGCGTTTGCGAATAGCCATGACGTGATGCCTCAGTTGTTCTCGAACAGCGGGATCTCATTCCCGGCTGCAAGCGTGACGATGGCGCGCTTTGTGGCAGGACGGCGACCAGGGCGATTGGTGCCCCGAGTTCGCTGGACCTTGCCCGCACGATTGAGAGTGTTGACCTTGACCACCTTCACACCCCAGATGGCCTCGACTGCGTCGTGGATCTCGGGCTTGGTGGCGTCCACGTGGACGTTGAACGTGTAGACGTTGTTCTCGATGAGCGCGTAGCTCTTCTCCGACACGATCGGAGCGATGATGATGTCGCGAGGGTCTTTCATCACTGACCATCCTTGGATCCTGCGGCCGACGAGTTCGGCAGAGTGGCCTGCGAGAACACGACGGTGTCGTTGCAGAGAATGTCGTATGCGTTCAGTTCACCGACCTCGATGAGCTGCACGTTCGGAATGTTGCGGAAGCTGCGAATGGCATTGATCTCGTCACGTCGCACGACGATCAACACTCGACCCGACACACCGAGAGCCTGCAGGGCAGCAATGCCATCGGCAGTCTTCGGGGTGGCGAAGTTCCAGGAATCGATGACGATGACCTTGCCCTCGTTCGCACGATCCGAAAGAGCAGACTGCAGAGCGATCTTGACCATCTTCTTCGGGGTCTTCTGGCCGTACTTACGGGGCTTCGGACCGAGAGCGACACCGCCACCCGAGAAGTGCGGTGCACGAATCGAACCCTGACGGGCGTTACCGGTTCCCTTTTGCTTGAACGGCTTCTTTCCTCCACCGGAGACTTCGGCCCTGGTCTTGGTGCTCTGGGTCCCGGCGCGACGCTGAGCGAGCTGAGCCGTGACGACTTGATGCATCACGGGCACATTGGGCTGACGACCGAAATCGGCATCGCTGAGCGCCACCGAGCCGACGTCCTTGCCAGCTTGATTCTTGACGGAAATGGAAGGCATCAGTTCACTTTCCCTTCACTGCATTGCGCACGATGACGACACCGCCATTCGGGCCGGGGACCGAACCGCGCACCAGGAGAATCCCGCGCTCGGCATCGGCTTCGACGACTTCGAGGTTGAGGGTCGTGACCTGCTCGTGACCGAGATGACCAGCCATCTTCAGACCCTTGAGAACGCGACCGGGAAACGAGGCAGAACCGATCGAGCCGGGAGCACGGTGATGCTTGTGGTTACCGTGACTCGCACCCTGACCGCGAAAGTTGTGTCGCTTCATGCCACCGGCGAAGCCCTTTCCGCGGCTCACGGCGGTGACGTCGACCTTCTGGCCCTTTTCGAACTGGTCGACGCCGATCTCGCCGCCGACTTCGAACCCATCGACGTTCTCGAGTCGGAGTTCGACGAGACGACGACCGGGCTGAACTCCGGCTTTCGCGAAATGGCCTGCCTCGGGCCTGGTGAGCTTCTTCGCATCCTTGTGCCCGTAGGTGACCTGAAGGGCGGCATAGCCGTCTCGCTCGTTGGTCTTGACTTGGACAATGCGCGCGGGTTCGACACGGAGCACGGTGACGGGGACGACACGATTGTCATCGGCCCACACCTGAGTCATGCCGACCTTTTCGCCGACGATCGCTTTCTTTGCCATACGGCAGCCTCTTCATCCAGCCAGAAAGACTCTGGCGCTTTCGCATTGGTTCTATTTCTTCGTGATCCCGGCGATCCCGGCAGAACTGCCATTCACGCAAATGCTCCGCGGGTCGTGGACCTGCGGAGCACCGGGTTCGGTTGTTGCCATGTGGTCCCCGAGAACTCGGGCTCACACAGACATCGATTGACGTAAGAGACCGACAATTCGAGACGACGGGTCACCCTCGGCTCGAACGACCACCCGGCCGACTTACACGAAGTTCGTACGCTACCGCTCGCTTCCGGCGCCCCCCAACCTGGCTGGTCGGGGATTTCCTGAAATCGCCTCAGGGATTGCGCCTCACGGGTACCGCTTCTTCATCCAGTCGACCATGTGGGCGATGGCCTCCTGGCGGTGACCCTCGAGATAGTGCGGGGCCCCCTTCATCTCGACGTAGGTCTTGTCCGCGGCACCCGAATTGTCCACGATTTCCCTGGCCTGCCACACCCGGATCTCGGTATCGGCGGTCGGATGGATCAACAGCGTGGGAATTTGCACTTTTGGCATGGTGTCGGCCAATTTTGCGTGGCTCGACAGTCCGCTCCACGTGGACAGCCATCCCCTGGCAGTCATGGTTCGAGCCAGCCCACCCCTGCCGTAGTTGGCATCGAACGGGTCGGGGAAAGCGAACAAGCTCCCCATCGGTCGATCGTCCGGGTCGATCGACAAGTCGAGATAGGCCGGATCGGCGAGAGTTCGGTAGATCACCATGTACTTCGTGAACACTGCCCTCCTGCGCTGTTCACGCCAGGCTCGAGTCTCGGTCATCGGGTCGAGGCCTCGCAGCGACCCGCCAGCGACTCGCGCATCGTCGATGCTTGCCTTCGCCATCGCGTCGAGTCGCGCCACCCGTTCGACCTGAGCCTTGCGATACCTCTCGAGCCATTGCGAATCGTAGGAACTCGGCTCCGGCCACGGCCTCCAGCCGTTGTCGGGGTTGTACATGTCGAGTTCCGGCACGGTGGAGAACGGATCGTTCTCGTCGGCGACGCTCGGATCGA
>JBDLRO010000256.1:0-2902 GCA_039800025.1 Actinomycetota bacterium
GACGATTGCCGCGCCCGTCTGGCCCGGCGAGCGGCGACTGCATCAATGCGACGAGTTCGATGTCGACGAGTCCGCGAAAACGTTCGCACGCCGCCCGAACTGCCCGGAGATTTCGAAATTCCGGATCGCTCACACCGACATTGACGTGTGTACGCACACTCGTGACTCCGGAATAGAGCAAGCGTTCGATCGCAGACTCTGCGCGAATCTGCATCTCCTCGAAGTTCAGCACCCCCGATTCCTCAGCCTCGATCCAAGCGCCGATCGCCCCCATCAAATCACCCGTTCGATTGACGATCGCGTCTGCGGTCAGCACCTTGTCGAGATGAGCGTGGTGTTCGCGCAACGATGGAAGAAGCAGCATTCCTCCGAGATGCTCGACATGTCCGACGGCCATCGACGCGGATGAGTCCTCTGTTCGGAGTCGAACTGATTCGGACGGGATCGATCTGATTTCCACGACGCGGCCGCTCTCCACGTCGATGTCCACGAGGTTCGCCACACCTGCAAGTCGCGCTGACGTCAATCTGGATCGATGACACATTGATTCGTTGGAGGTACCTGAGGATGGTTCAGGAGTCGGCACGATTGTCCGAGGCCCACTTACCGACGACTCGATGTGCAATCCAACCGAAAAAACCAAAAACGGCGACTCCGAGGGCACTGGAGACGATGACCGACGCGAGGAGTTGCTCTCCCTGCAAGCGCGCAGCGTAACGCTTGAGAAGTTGACCGATTCCGACTGTTCCCTGTCCGAAATAGAAGTCTCCGACGATCGCACCGATGACAGAAAGGCCAGCAGAAAT
The DNA here is from genome assembly GCA_039800025.1 of Actinomycetota bacterium. Taxonomy (GTDB): domain Bacteria; phylum Actinomycetota; class Acidimicrobiia; order Acidimicrobiales; family Ilumatobacteraceae; genus Casp-actino8. The sequence continues at coordinate 807 of JBDLRO010000256.1, forward strand.
GCGAAGTCCGGCGAAGATCGCCGGTAGAGCAGCAGGGAACATCAACTTCCTGAGTCTCGTCGAGCGACTGCTCTGATGGAGAGTGAAAAGGTCGTGCATTCCGCTGTCGGCAGACAGCAATCCGAAGAGCGTGTTCACAATGATGGGAAAGAGCGAGATGATCACGCAGATGAAGACTCGAGGCATGAATCCGTAGCCGAACCAGAATCCGATGAGCGGAACGATCGCCAGAATGGGAATGGCCTGGAGAACGACCGCATAGGGAAAAACAGCTCGCTCGATGAACTTGGCCTGACTCATCAGTACCGCCAGGAAAAAACCGAGGAGAATCGAGATGATCAATCCCCAGAATGCGGTCTTGCTCGTCGCCCACAGGCCACCCATCATTTCTGAGAAATTGTGACCGTCGGCGAAACCCACGGACCAGACTTCGTGCGGAGGCCGCAACAAGAATCTCCGACCGGGATCCAGCATCACGTAGCTGACGAAGTACCAGACAGCAATGATCAGAGCGCCCGTCACGATGGGCGGGATCACAACTCGCAGGGAGTGCGCTCGCATGCCAGTCGGCCCCGAACGAACAAGTGTTTCACTCGGCGTCTCCTCGAGCGTGTTCATGCGTGGGCTCCGCGCAATGAGTGGCTGATTCGTGCGGACAACTCGCCAAAGACCGGATCGAATCGAATGTCTGGATGTCGCGGATACGCAAACGGAACATCCAGGGAATCGAGAATTCGTCCGGGGCGACTCGACATCACGAGCACCTTCGTGGACAGGAAGACCGCCTCGGAGATGGAGTGCGTGATGAACAGACCGGCGAACTGCTGCTGTGAAAACAGTCTGAGAGTCTCCTCGTTCAGGCGTTCTCTAGTGATTTCATCGACGGACCCGAACGGCTCATCGAACAAGAAGACAGGTGGTTCCATCGTCAAGGCACGAGCGAGCGAGGCACGCATCTTCATTCCTCCGGACAACGCCTTCGGAAAGTGTTCTTCGAACCCTGTGAGCCCCACGAGGTCGATGGCCTCTCGAACTCGTCGGCGCCGTTCGTCTTTCGAGATTCCGCGCAATTCGGTGAGCAGTTCGACGTTCTTGCGAACAGTTCGCCAAGGAAGAAGAGTCGCGTCCTGGAAGACGTAGCCAATTCCCGCTGGATCCACATCGACGGTGCCTCCGGTTGCTTCGAGAAGACCCGACGCAATTCTCAGCAAAGTCGATTTCCCGCACCCCGAGGGGCCGACGATCGTCACGAACTCACCGCTCTCGACCGACAGCGACACCTCATCCAAAGCCTCCGTGCCGTCCGGAAAGCGCATGGACACATTTCGAAACGACAGTCTCGACACCAGTTCCTCACATTTCTCGTCGGATACCCGTACAGGTCGCTACGAGAGCCTAATGGCGGCACCAGCTGCAGGACCCGACCTCAGTTTCACAGTGATGAAGGCATTGTGCGGCGTTCAGAAACGCCAACCGTTCTTTTCCTCAGGACTAGAGTCTCGGCAAAGGCATCGGCTCGGTCCGAGTCGTCTTTCAATTTCCAGCAGCAAAGTTCGGGGAGGAATTCTGATGGGTTTTCATTCAAGTCATCACGCCAAGGGGAAGGCAGCATCGCTCGGCGTTCTTGCAGTCCTCGTGGTCGCCTCGTGTGGATCAGACGATTCGGGTTCCTCTTCGGGTTCCAATGACGTCTCTGGATTGCTGTCCGGAATCTGTCCGAAGACCATCGTCATTCAAACCGATTGGTTCCCGGAGTCCGAACATGGAGCGCTCTATCAGCTCATGGGCGACGATTACGTCGTCGACGTCGACAAGAAGACGGTCACAGGGAGCCTGATCGACTCGAACGGAGCGGACACGGGCGTCGATATCGAAATACGTACCGGGGGACCTGCAATCGGCTATTCGCCGGTCACGTCGACCATGGCTACGGATTCCAGTATCACCATGGGTTATGTCCTCACAGATGACGCCGCATTCAACTACGACAACATCGAGACTCTTGCGGTCGTCGCTCCTCTCGAGATCAACCCGCAGATCATCATGTGGGACCCTGAGACCTACCCGGATGTGAAGACGATTGCAGATATCGGAGA
>JBDLRO010000257.1:0-11767 GCA_039800025.1 Actinomycetota bacterium
TCATCGACTGCGAAATACGTGTTCGACGACGTGGATCGCGACTGCTCGGATTCGAGGAGGAATCGGTCGTCGATCAGCGAGCCGATCAGCGACTCGGGATCGTGGTTTTCAAAAACAGACATCGTTGCCAAACTACTGCCCCCCATCGGGCATTGTGACCGCGGACTCGGCTGGAATCGGGGAAAAACAATTGATTTGACGCCACAATGAGGCCGTGACCGACGCGACGCACTCCCCCGGATCAGACGCTCCCCTGCCCGCCATTCCGTCCCGACCACGCCGACGCAAGGTCACCGTCGAGCAGATCGTCATCAGCGCCGGCATCGCGATCGGGCTCCTCCTCGTGATCCTCGGCTTGAATGCCGGAACGACCGGTCGAGACGCCCTCGGGTACCCCGACGAGATCGCGGACATCTCTCCCGCACCCAACGATCGGCAAGTCCTGTCCCAGACCGAGATCATCGTCGACCTCGCAGACGGTTACGAAGCGGTCCTCGTTCTCGACGGCATCGAACTTCCCGTGACGAGACTCGAAGACGTCTCGGGACGTCTTGCCGAACCCGGCCAGCAAGTCGAGCTTCCACCGACTGCCATCTACGACCAGGGCAACTCGCTGATCCGATTCTCACCTCGAGAGGGGGCCCCGGTCGAGAGGTACGGTGTCGGGGTTCACGAGGCGAGAGTGATCTACTGGAAGATCGAACTGGGACGCACCTCGGCGCGGAGCTTCACCTGGTCGTTCGAAGTCCTCTGACCCGCCTGCTGCTTCACAGAAACGAGAATCTCTCCAGCCACTCCGTGATCCGGCCACTGGTCGAGTAGGCCATCATCCGATCACGTCGGCAGCTCTCCCGTCTCGAGCAGTGTCACGAATCCCGCCTCATCGAGTATCGGGATCGACAATTCTTCTGCCTTCGCGAGCTTGCTCGCTCCGGGCTCTCGACCGACGACGACTGCGAAGGTCTTCTTCGACACCGAGCCGGGGCTCTTGCCTCCCCGATCCTTGATGGCTCGCTCCGCCCCGTCACGATCGAATCCGTCGAGGGATCCGGTGACGACGACTGCCTTGCCGTCGAGCGTACGCGGCAGCGTCGAGACCACGACGCGGCCGAACTGAACTCCGGCTCGTCGCAGCTTGTCGACGAACGCACGGTTCTCCTGTTGCGAGAACCACTTCGTGATCGACTCGGCGATCACCGGTCCGACTCCTTCGACAGTGGACAGCTCCTCTTCGCTCGCGTTCATGATCGCATCGAGTTGTCCGAAGGCTTCTGCGAGTGCCTCAGCGGCAGCGGGTCCGAGGTGTTTGATCCCGAGTGCCGTCAGAATCTTCGGCAGCGGACGATCCTTGGACCCATCGATCGACTCGAGCAGCTTGTTCGCGCTGATCTGAGCAAAACCTTCGAGACTCAGCAGATTCTCGAGCGTCAGGAAATAGATGTCGCCCGGATCGACGACGAGACCTGCGTCGGCGAGCATCAGGACAGTGCGTTCACCGAGTCCCTCGATGTCCATCGCGGTGCGCGAAGCGAAATAGATGATGCGTTGCTCGCGCTGATTCGGGCAGCCGGGTTCGATGCACACGATGTTGACCTCACCCTCGGGCCGCACGAGCCGGCTCTCGAGAGGACATGGACAGGTCTCGGGGAATTTCCACGGACGCAGATTCTTCGGGCGAAGAGCAAGCACTGGACCAACGACTTCGGGAATCACATCGCCGGCCTTGCGAACCGTCACCGTGTCACCCGGACGCACGTCTTTGAGACGGACCTGATCCTCGTTGTGCAAGGTTGCCATCGCCACGGTCGATCCTCCGACGAAGACCGGCTCGAGAACTGCGAAGGGTGTGACGCGCCCCGTTCGACCGACCGAGATCTGAATGTCGACAAGTTTGGTCGTGCGCTCCTCCGGAGGAAACTTGAATGCAATCGCCCATCTGGGGGCCCGCGACGTCGAACCGAGGGCGGCGCGCTGAGCCAAGCTGTCGAGCTTCACCACCACGCCGTCGATCTCGTACGGAAGTTGATGTCTGTCGCGCTGCCACTGTTCACAGAACGCAGCGACATCGTCGAAGGTCGACTTCGTCGCAATGTGAGGGTTGACCGGAAAGCCGAGATCGGCCAGATACTCGAGAGTGGCATGGTGCGAGTCGAATTCGGGACCATCGACGATCTCGCCGAGCTGGTACGACCAGAACGACAGCCCGCGAGATGCAGTGACGCTCGCATCCTTTTGTCGAAGACTGCCGGCGCCGGCGTTGCGAGGATTCACCGGAACCGGTTCAGGCTTCCTGCCCGCTGACATTCGCTCGACGTTCTCGGCTTCCTTTGCCAATCGCAGACGATGGAACGCCTCGATCGGCAGATACACCTCGCCTCGTACCTCCAGCACGGCAGGAACCGGACGGCCGCTCGCCGATTCGAGGACTTTGGGAACGGATTCGATGACGGCGACATTGGCCGTGACGTCTTCTCCCGTTCGACCGTCACCTCGAGTGGCGGCCTGCACCAATCTGCCGTTCTCGTAACGAATGCTGATCGCCAACCCGTCGATCTTGAGCTCGCACATGTAGGAGATCGATGTCTCGTCGGGGAAAGCCTTGAGGATCCGTTCACCCCAAGCCCCGAGTTCCTCCGGATCCATCGCATTGTCGAGGCTCATCATGGGCACTCGGTGTTCGACCGCAGCGAATGTCGTCGAGGCGAGGCCGCCCACACGCTGAGTGGGCGACGACTCGATGACGATCTCCGGATGGTCGCGTTCGAGCTTTTCGAGCTCGCGCACCAGAGCGTCGTATTCGGCGTCTGCGATTTCCGGTGCGTCCTGGCCGTAATAGAGCTGTTGATGACGCTCGATCTCGTATCGGAGAGTTGCGACCCGCTCGTGGATCGAGGTGCTCATGCTCCGACCGTGAGACGAGTTGCCACCGCCTGCGTGCGAATGCGTTCGGCGATCTCACGAACCTGCGACATGATGATGTCCGATGTCGTCACCGTGTGATTGGCGAGACCGCATGCGGGGGTGAGAAGCGATTGGCGCCACAGACGCAGAGCATCACAGCCCTCTTCGACGAGTTCGCACCAGAGCTTGCTCAGACTGCGCCATGAGCGCTCCGCTGTCGCCATGACCGGGCCGTCCGTCGGGACGACTCCCCAGGCGATCAGCCCGTCACGTTCGAGGAACGTCGCAAGTGCTCCGGCATGAGAACTGAGGTGGCGCGACACGGGGATGCTGAGAATCGCGGGACCGGTGGCGAGAAGGGGGACGATGTCGATCGGTGCACAGCAGTGCAGTCCGACGACGGCACCTCCTTCGACGGCAGCCATCGCACTCGACATCAAGTCGATCGCGGTGTCGGGAGCTATGGGAAACGATTCGCTCATCATCGAAGCGAGATCGGGCTCGTCGATGACGACGATCTGCACGACGTGCGGTGCCACCGCAGCGATTTCCGAGAACAAATTGCCCACATGGGAACGCACCGCATTGATCGCGACGTCGAATGCGATGTCACGCGAGACACCCGCGCGCTCGAGGGCCTGCCCGAGAGTCACTGGGCCGATGAACTGCCACTTGATCGTGGAGATCCGGGCTTCCCCGTCCTGCCTCGCCAATCGATCCAGAGTCGCCCGATAACCAGAGAATGCCCCATGGGCGAGATCGGTCACAACCGGGGCATCGGGGTCGATTCGAGCCGGATCGACGAGGAGCGATCCGTACTGGCCGACGCTGATTCCCGCCATCCCCATCACGGCCTGGGCGATCATTCCCTCGGAAGGGTTGAGCCGCGGAAACGTCGGAATGAAGGGAACATCCGTGCCGGCGAATGCGGCCTCCACACCGCTGTGCACATTGCGGTGGGGCACACTGCCGACACCCGTGACGGTGCCGCCGTTCATCAGCTTCGTCACAGTCGCTGCATCGATTGCACCCATTGTCCTGCGCCCTCCTGACCTCTGTCGTAGCAGGACTCCACTGACCGGGCACAATCGAAAACGGAATCATGACGATCTCGAGACGGTTGGACACGCTGAATTCACGATGTCGATATGACCGTGAATTTTCACGACAAATGTAGGATTCGTGGCACATGCACCCTCGCGTCGATGTCATCATCGTTCGGCTCCTCAGAGCGAGTGTCGTCGGACTGGGTTTCACAGTTCCTGTCGCGAGAGACGTTCTCGAGAGACTGGACAGCGGTCATCGAATTCTCGCTTCAGCAGTCTTGTGGTCGCTGTGGGCAATCGCGCTGTTGAGTGTGCTCGTTCCTGCAAGTTCGTCTCTGACTGCGCTGCGCCTTGCCGCCCCTGCACATCTTGCAACTCTCGTTCTGGTCTCGATCGCAGCAGGCGCGAATCTCGGTTCGATCATCGCCGTTGCACTCAGCGCGATCGTGGCAGTCGTGAGTGCGAGCGGGGAGACAGGCGCGTATTTCGTTCAATCCTCTGCCTACGGTGACGAGAAGAGATTCCCTTTGCGCTGCCCGCGACCGTTTCTCGTCGTCATGGTGCTGGCCTGGCTCATCTGGTTCTCGGCCGCCGCAGTCGGCGCGATTCTCCTCATCGGCGCTGCGATCACGGGAACGGTCATCGGCGCGATTCTCGTGGCCGTCGCTGCATTCTGCTGTGCCGTGTTCCCCCGACGCTTCCACCGCTATTCGAAACGGTGGCTCGTCGAAGTACCCGCAGGACTCGTCATCCACGACCACGTTCTCCTCACCGAGACGTCCATGTTCCCGAGACGTGCCGTCATCGACATCGATGTGTGGAAACCATCGGACCTCGGCAACGACGAACCGTTCGACCTCAGCGGCGGCTTTCGTTCGACGGGAATCGTCATTCGCCTCAAGGATCCGGAAACTGTCATCTTGGCGCCCACCAAGGATCACCCGGGTGGACAGGCATTCCACGTCAGCTCGGCCCGCGTGTGCCCGACTCGCATCGCCCGCGCACTCACTTTGCTGAAGAAATAGCAGGGCGCAGAGGGCGTACGACGCCGCCACCGAGCACGAACTCTCCTGTCGAGTCGTAGAACACCGCGCTCTGTCCCGGAGAAACCCGCCGCTCGGGTGTCGTCCAGCGAACAATGACAGTGTCGGCGTCCATCAATTCGATCTCGGCAGCTCGCGGCTCGCCATGGGCACTGCACTGGACCCAGACGCGACCGCTGACTGCTGTGCTGCCCCACGTCACACCGTCGACGATCTCTTCGGTCACCTGCAGCATCGGCTCGGGTCCGACGACGACCTTGCGTGCCTCGACATCGACGTCGACGACGAATCGCTTCGTTCCCCCGCCTCCGCCCACACCGCGCCGTTGACCGAGAGTCACCAGTTCGACCGCATCGACTGCGCCCACCGGATTACCCTGCTCGTCGACGATCTCGCCCCGATGCAGAGGTATTCGGCGTCCGAGGAAACTCACCCGCCCCGTGCGGCCTTCGGCATCCCGAGACGAGGTGATGAAGCAGACGTCCTGACTGTCGGGCTTCGACGCAGTGCGCAATCCGAGTCGACGCGCGTATTCGCGCACATCGGCTTTGGTCATGTCGCCCACAGGAAAGAGAGTGCGCCGCAAGTGCTCCTGGTCGAGCATGTGCACGACGTAGCTCTGGTCCTTGTCTCGATCATGTCCGCGCGCCAGCCGACACTCACCGTCGATCTCGACGATCCGGGCGTGATGACCGGTCGCAATTGCTTCGAAGCCGAGAGCCATTGCACGTTCGTGCAATCGGTCGAACTTGAGGTGCCGGTTGCATTCGATGCACGGGTTCGGCGTCACCCCCCGCACGTGATCGGCGACGTAGGGCTCGACGACCGAAGAGTGGAAGTCGTCGGTGAAATTGAACACCAAATGGTCGATGTCGAGCTGCTGGGCGACACGTCGCGCGTCATCGACATCGCTCACACTGCAACAGCCAGTGTCGCTCTCGCCACCCCAGAGGCGCATCGTCACACCCACGACATGGTGGCCCTGGTCGCGCAGGAGTGCAGCAGCAACGGATGAATCGACTCCGCCCGACATCGCGACGAGCACCTTCACGACGCCGCCTTCGACCGCGATCCGAGTGCACGGAGACGTTCCACAGCAGCACTCACGGCAGCTGCTGCCCGATCCACATCCTCGACAGTGGTCGTGTGGCCGAGACTCAGCCGCAGCGCGCCCATCGCACGTTCGCGATCGACTCCCATCGCCGCGAGAACATGAGACGGCTCCATTGCTCCACTCGCGCACGCCGATGCAGCCGACGCGCACACTCCGGCTTCATCGAGAAGGTACAGGAGAGCTTCGCTTTCGATCCCGCGCAAGCACATGTGGACGACACCCGGAACTGCTGCACCATTGGGGATCGTCGGAAGCGCTCCTTCGATCTTCGAGAGTGCCGCGAACAGGCGATCTCGCAGATCGCTGATTCGGGCAACCTCGTCGGATCGTTCCTGATCCGTGAGGCGCAATGCCTCGGCAGTCGCCACGATTCCCGGCAGGTTGTGCGTTCCACTGCGACGGTCGCGTTCCTGGCCTCCCCCGAGGATGATCGGATCGATCGTGACTCCCTCGCGGATGACGAGGATGCCGACACCTTTCGGCCCGCCGAACTTGTGAGCGCTGAGTGCCATGGTGTCGACATGCGGCCAGATCTGTCGCAAGTCGATCCAGCACGCCGCTTGAACAGCGTCGGTGTGCAAGACAGCATCGGGAGCGAGTCGGCGCACCACGCCTGACACCGCCTTCAGATCGGTCACCGAGCCCACTTCGTTGTTGACCGCCATGATGGCGACACTCGTGACTCGGTTCGTCGACGATTCCTCCCGCAAGACGCGCTCGAGATCTTCGATGTCGACGACACCGTCGGCTCCGACTGACGCGGTTCGCCCGCCGAGATGTTCGACACAGTGGAGAACCGCATGGTGTTCTGCCGCTGAGCACACCGCTGTTCCCCCACGACGACGCACGATCCCGGTGATCGCCATGTTGTCGCTCTCCGAACCGCACCCTGTGAAGACGATCTCACCCGGTTTGCATCCGACGATGCCAGCGACCACATCACGGGATTCGTCGAGGGCACGTCGCGCAAGGCGGGAGAAACGATGGGAGCCAGACGGGTTGGCGAACTGGTCCGACAGGAACGGCATCATCGCGGCGACGGCCGCGGCGCGCATCGGTGTCGTCGCCGCATGATCCAGGTACACGAACTGCGAGTTCGCTGAATCGGGCTGAGCGACGGGACTGGACACGGGTTCAGAGTACCGTTCGACCTGTGCAGATTCGCCCGAGGCCCCGCTCAGCGAACGTCACCGACTCATCCGCATCTTCGACGACCTGGCATCGCAGATCGGAGTTCTCACTCGGTTGGAGGCATTCGTGAAGGGTTTCGAGCCCTCCTCCTATGGGGACTCCTTCGCTGACGTGTACGACACGTGGTACGGAGACGTCAGTGATGTCGCACAGACGGTCGCCACATTGCGCGAACTCGGCGGTGACGGTCCGTTCCTCGAATTGGGCGTGGGCACCGGTCGCCTGGCACTGGCACTGGTCGAGACTGGCGCTCGAGTCACGGGAATCGACTCGAGCACAGCGATGTTGGACAGGCTGCGAGCGAACGTCCTCGAACGTGGTGCAGGGGAAGGTCACTCGATCGAGATCATCCATGGTGACATGGTGGCTGACCTGCCTTCTCGAACGTTTCCCGTCGTTTTCATCGCCTACAACACGTTCTTCAGTCTCGGCTCGATCGAGGCCCAACGGCGTCTGTTCGTCGAAGTCGCCGAGCGCCTGACCCCTGGCGGCCATTTCGTCATCGAAGCTGCCATTCCCGATGTCGAGCGACCCGCAGGTGACACTGTGCGGGTTCGCTCGCTCGAAGTCGACCGAGTCGTCCTGTCCGTCGACGTTCACGACCCGACATCACAGATCGTCGAAGGCCAGTTCGTCGAGATCACACAAGCACAAGGCGTCCGGCTCCGGCCGTGGAGAATCCGCTACTGCACCGTCGACGAGATCGATTCGATGGCGGCACGTGCCGGATTCGTCGTTCGCCATCGCTGGGAGAACATGCACCGTGACCCGTTCGGAGCAGATTCCGCGAGTCATGTGACCGTCTACTCGCTTCGGAGCACATGATCCTGAACGACACGATGTCGGTGGACCCGGAGGTGATCGACATCTTCGCGGTCGTGATGATCATGAACGGCAAACTGGCGATCCATCTCCTATCCTGATCTCACCGTGAGCCAGCTACGTCTCAACCCCCTCACTGGACGATGGGTGACCGTTGTCGCCGAACGGGCCATGCGCCCGACGGATTTCGCATCCCGTACTCCGACCGTCGAATCGGGACCCTCTCGTCCGTGCCCCTTCTGCCCTGGCAACGAAGACTCCTCGTTGCGGGTACTCGAATCCGTCGGTCCCGACGACGACTGGCGCATGCGCGTGATTCCCAATTTGTATCCGGCTTTCGACGGTGAGGATTCTCTCGCGGTTCGCAATCTCGGCCCGGTGCACGTGATGGCCGAGGCCAGCGGCACGCACGAAGTCTTCGTGTTCACGCCGAGTCACACCGACCGCATCGACTCGTTCACCGACGAGTCGTGTGCCGAAATGATGACCGTTCTCAAGAACCGACTTCTCGATCACGCTGCGACCGACAACATCCGCTACACCCAGGCGATCGTCAACCACGGTCGCGAGGCAGGTGCTTCGCTCTCGCATCCTCACGGCCAACTCCTCGGCCTGCCGTTCGTCCCGGGCGAGATTCTCGACGAAGAGCGTGCCTTCGTTCGCTTCGAAGGGGGATGCATCCTGTGCGCGACCGTCGAAGCCGAGTTGATCTCGGGTGAGCGCGTGGTCTTCGCAACCGATGAAGCAGTCGTTGTCTGTCCGTGGTGGAGCGGATCGCCGTACGAGATGTTGATCATCCCTCGGTCCCATGACATGCACCTACCGGATTCCGATGATGACATGCTCGCTGGCGTCGGCCGAGCCATTCGTGACTCACTCGTCCATCTCAACCAGCTCTTCGAAGATGTGGCGTTCAACCTCGTCTTCCACACCGCACCGCACCACCACAATGGTTCGTTCCATTGGCATGTCCACCTGTTCCCGAAATTGACGACTGTCGCCGGTTTCGAACGCGGAACCGGCGTGATGATCAACATCGTCCCGCCCGAGCAGGCAGCAGGAGAATTGCGCCGGGTCTCGCCGACGCAATCGACGGCCTGACGGACGACATTCAACAGACGACGACCAACAGACAAACCAACAGATAAATGGAGCGACCATGAGCCGAATCACCGTGTCCATCGATCTCGATGCCACCCCGGCTCGCGTCTGGGAGATCGTCGAGCCGATCGAACGCCACATCGATTGGATGGCGGACGCCGTTGCGATCAGCTTCCACACCGAGCAGACCCGCGGGGTCGGGACGTCGTTCGCCTGTGAGACGAAGGTCGGCCCCATTCGTCTCACGGATCAAATGGAGATCACCGAATGGATTCCCGGGGAGGCGATGGGTGTTCGCCACACCGGAGTCGTCACCGGCACCGGCATCTTCACGCTGGCACCTCTCGATGACGGACGTCGCACCCGATTCACATGGAGTGAGCAGCTCACCTTCCCGTGGTGGCTCGGCGGGCCAGTCGGAGAGGTCGTTGGCGGAAACCTCGTGATGAAGGCCATCTGGCGCCGGAATTTGAAGAGTCTGAAGCACCTCGTCGACTCCGCTGCGTGAAACCTGCGCAATCGAGAGTGATTCCATACAAGGGACCTGCGACACGCACATCGCCTGAGCGTGCCGTACCGCGGAACTCGATCCCGTCTCGCGGGTATGTTGATTGCGTATGGCAACTCCCACCGCTTCCCCGTCTGTCGACCTCGGAATCTCACCCGAGGCTCGCCTTCAGATCACGCAAGGTCTGTCACATCTTCTCGCCGACACCTACACGCTGTACCTGAAGACGCACAACTACCACTGGAACGTCACCGGCCCGATGTTCCAGACTCTGCACCTGATGTTCGAGACTCAGTACAACGAGCTCGCACTCGCCGTCGATCTGATCGCCGAGCGGATCCGCGCGCTCGGCGTGAAGGCGCCGGGAACGTATTCCGAATTCGCCGCACTGACCAGGATCGCCGAAGGACCGAAGAACCCGTCGGCCCGCGACATGATCAGCGAGCTCGTCATCGGACAAGAAGCGGTCGTGCGAACCGCTCGCGAGACTTTCCCCATCGTTTCCGAAGCCCACGACGAACCCACGGCTGACCTTCTCACCCAGCGGATGCAGATCCACGAAAAGACCGCTTGGATGCTGCGAAGCCTTCTCGAAGAGAACTGAGTCCTACGAGACCTGGCGGACGACGGCCGTCACCACAGCTCCGATGACGATGACGACGATCAACGGGGCGCGTCGCCACGCTGCGATCATCGCAACAGCAATACCCGCGGCTCGTGCATCGAGGACGATCTCCTGTCCGCTCGTGAGCGTGTCCTTGACGATCAGCGCGCTGATGACGGCTGCCGGGATCAGAGCGAGACATCGTTCGAATACGGGAGGAAGCGTCCGAGCTCCGATGATCACGAGCCCGGTGAACTTGAAGGCGTATGCACCGGCGGCGAGAAGCAGAATGAGCGTCCAGGTCACGGCCGGACCTCCACGGCCGACTCGCTCGCAGTCTCCGGCGAGCGCAGTCCGACGAGAACTCCGATGACCGAGAGCAGGATCGGAACACCCACGGGGGTGAAAGGAACAGCGACCAGGCAGACAGCTGCTCCGACAATGGCCGCCAAACGGGCTTCGACTCGGGACAAGAGCGGCCAGATCATGGCGATGAATCCTGCCGGAAAAGCGACGTCCAACCCGTAGGTCTCCGGATCGATCGCCGAGCCGGCAAGAGCCCCGATCAACGTCCCGAGGTTCCAGCACGCGTACAACGCGCCACCCGTGAGCCAGAAGGCGATCTGCTGCTCGCGTCGAGTCGGCTGAGCCACCGCCATGGCAGTCGTCTCGTCGATGGTCAGCTGAGCGGCCAGGATCTTTCTTCCGAGTCCGCCATCGAGCCGCCTCGACATCGCCATTCCGTAGACGCCATTGCGGGCTGCGAGGAGCAACGCTCCTCCGAGAGCCGAACCGATGGATCCCCCTGCACCGATGACACTCACAGCCGAGAACTGCGAGGCTCCCGTGAAGACGACGAGTGAGATCACGCACGTCTGCAGGACGCTTGCGCCGGCAGCGACGGAACCGACGCCGAAAGACACACCGAACACCCCGACTGCGGCACTCAAGGTGAGGCATGCCACGATCATCGGCCGCAGCGATTCGTCACGCCACCAATGCGGCGGACGATCAGGCGAGTGTCCCGGATTCGGCTGCGATGATTGTGGACCCGACACCGTCATCGACCGCTGAACGTCGCCTTTCCGGGACCGTTCTCGAGAAAGCTCGTCACTCCGGTGCGGCTGTCCTCGGTCGTGAACACGTCTGTGAACCTGCGCAACTCCTCCTGGAGCCCATTCGTGAGCGAAGTCGCGGTACCGGTGTCGACGAGATCCTTGATCATCCCCTGGGCGACCGTTGCCCCAGCAGCAATGTCACTCGCCAATGCCAAGGCTCGAGCGTGAACTTCGTCCTGCGGTACGAGTTCATCCGCAAGTCCGATTCTCAGGGCTTCGTCGGCTTTGACCTGGCGTCCGGTGATCATCAACTCCTTCGCGCGGCTCGCACCGACAGTTCGTGTCAAACGCTGCGTGCCGCCTCCACCAGGAATGATGC
>JBDLRO010000258.1:0-6847 GCA_039800025.1 Actinomycetota bacterium
AACTGCGCCGATGACCCGAGCCCGCCGTGCAGAGCGACAAGCAGCGGTGCCGGGGTCGAGGTATCGAGAGAGGCGGGCACGTAGAGGCGGTACGAGCGGGTACGGCCATCGGGAGTACGGATCTTCCCGACAGAACTCTGACCGGTGGGCGAAACTGCCGGGTTGGTGTTCGCATACGGCTCGAATGTCGTCGACATCGGTGTGGTCGTGGGCGGGTTCGATGGGGCGGTCGTCGACGAGAGGACCGTCGACCGGGAAGCGCACGAACAGAACACGCACGACACCACGAACAGCACGAGTGCGAGACCTCTGGCATGCGTGCCGAACGGAGTCATGATCGGAGTTCCTCGAAGTGGACGGATCGAACTTCGGTGTCGGTAGTCATGAGTCAGATGCCTCACTGATCGAACTCGTTCCATGTGGATGAATGAAGTCGCACGCTCGAATTGCGACTGCGCCTTCATTCGCGGTTGATCGCCTACAACGCCAAGAGTCGACGGCCGTTGCCTTCGTAGAAGGCCGAGCGTGCGTCGGCATCGAGACCGGACATGCTTGCCTCGAAACGGCGTATCGGATCGTCGGTTCCTTCGTGATGCGGATAATCGGATGAGAACGCCACCAAGTCCGAACCCGCTTGCTCCATCACCCAACCCACGTCCTCGCCAGCGAACGGACTCACCACAACCTGTCGCCGCAGGTAGTCCGAGGGCTTCATCGACAGATGCGACAGGTCCTGGATGTTGCGGAACGAGCGATAGCCGGTGTCGATGAAGTGCAGGAACGACGGCAACCACGTCGCCCCGAGTTCAGTGACTCCGAACCGCAACCGGGGAAACTTCTCCATCACCCCGTCGTACACCAGCGATGCCAAGAACAATTCGGCCGGATAGCCGATGCCCATGAACGACAGCGGATCACCGGGAGCGTCGGAACGAATGTGCGTCATGTCTCGACCGTTGTCGAAGAACACCTTGGGCACCGGTCGATAGTTCTGGTCGGCACCGACGTGCAAGAAGACGGCGATGTCCGAGTCCTGAATCGCAGCCCACACAAGATCGAAGTCGGGATGGGTGAACGAGCGTTGATGACTCGAGGGAATCGAGTCGATCAGCATTCCCCCGACGTCTGCACGCACGGCCTCCTGCACGAAGTCGATCGCACGTTCGGGCCCGAACTCGAACGGCACGTAGGCCGTTGCCAACAGACGCGGATCTCCGCAGAAGTCCACGATTCCGCGATTCATCGCCTCGATGGCTTCAGCGCGGACATCTCGCCGAGTGTCATAGATCTGGGCGAACGAACCAGTGGGGAAGATCAACTGAACATCGAAGCCGAGCTGGTCCAACGCGAGAGCACGCTCATCGGGATCCCAACCGCCCAAGGACATCCAACCCTTGCGAGACATCTTCATGTAGTCGCGGGCGACTTCCGCGCGCAGTGATTCGTCGGATCGTCGTCGGCTATGGTCCAGAGCCGCCTCGGCCAATTGGGTTGCGAACTCGGGGTCGGTGGCGCCCAACTCGGGGATGGAATCTCGCACCGACTCCGGCGCATAGCTCTTCAGCCAGCCGACTGGCTCGAGAATGTGCGCATCGATGTCGATGATCGTTCGTCCGTCGGCGTACGTGCTCATGAAATCCCCCGCCGGCAGAGTACCAGTGACGGTCACTGTGCTCGAAGCGCTGCCGCCGAACGACGGTTCGACAGTCGTGCGCTACTGCGACGAAATGCTCGCTCGAAATTCGAGAGCTGCGAGCCGATCCTTGTCCTCGGGGGAAAGTTCGGTCAAGCGTTCGAGAGTGACTGCTTCGATCCCGGCTTCGCACTCGAACACATGAGGATACGGTCCCACGGGTGAGCCGGTGTCGAGACCGACATCGAACGTCTCGCCGCTCATCGAGAACACGACCGGTATGGTTCGCTCGACCCGAACCGACGAGACGACTCGACCATCTGCAGACAGATACGCAGTTCCTCCTGCGCCGAGGCCACCGTCGTACTCGAACTCGACGACGAGTTGATGGCGTCCGGTCGCAAGGGGCTCACCCCGGGTGAAGTAGAGATCCTGCCCGAAGGCGTTGTACAGGAATGTCGGCGTTCCCGATTCGAGATACAGACTCCAACCGGCCATGTTGCCGCCCTGGCAACAGATCACCCCGGAGTCCTGATCCCTGCGCATCTCGATGTCTGCTGTGATGCGGTACGAACAATTCTTGAGATTCACCACGACCATCTCGGGAATTCGGACGTGCGAGCTGTTGTAGACGATCTTCGTCGCACCCCCGAGGGCATGAGGCACCGCGAGTTCTGGATCGCGACTCGTACCGGGATCTCTGAGCGGGTACACACCACATCGCTGCGCTTCCCGATCGAAGACGTCCTTCAACTCGGCCAACTTCTCGGGAAACGTCGAAGACAGGTCATTGCTTTGTGAGAAGTCGTGATCGATGTCGTACAGCTCCCACCGCTCTTGTGGTCCGTCGAATGGCATCGATGTGAAGCGGATCCACGGGGGTCGGCCGTGGAAGCACGACGCCATCCACCCATCGTGATACACGGCGCGATTGCCGAGGATCTCGAAGTACTGGGTGGTTCGTCGGCTGCGAGCACCTCTGTCGTCGAACGTGTAGTTCATCGGAATGCCATCGACAGGATCTTGTTCGACGCCGTTCACAACGTCCGGATACTCGATCCCAGCCGCTGCCAACAGCGTGGGTGCGATATCGACGACATGGTGAAACTGACTTCTGATCTCACCGCGATGTTCGATGCCGTCGGGCCACTTGATCGCCATGCCGTTGCGCGTTCCCCCGAAATGCGACGCAACCTGTTTCATCCATTGAAATGGAGCATCGAGGGCCCATGCCCAACCGATGTTGAAATGGTTCTCACAACGCGCCGAGCCGAAATCGTCCATGTGAGCGAGAAGCCACTCTTCGTCTTCGGGCACGCCATTCTGGAAGGTGGGAGCAGCCCAGGCTCCATTCACCGTTCCTTCAGCTGAAGCTCCGTTGTCGCCGGTGATGTAGACGACAAGGGTGTTGTCAGCCTCACCGATCAATGAGAGATGGTCGAGAAGACGGCCGATGTGGAAATCCGTGTGGGCAAGAAATGCCGCGAACACCTCCATCAGGCGCGACGCAACCGGTTTGAGTCGATCGGGATAGTCGTCCCACGACGGCACGCCATCAGGTCGACTGGTCAGCGCGGTCCCCGGCGGAATCACGCCCAGAGCGATCTGCCGCTCGAAGATCTGCCGACGCATTTCGTCCCATCCGAGGTCGAACTGACCCGTGAATCGAGCAATCCAATCCGGTGGCACGTGGTGCGGCGTGTGGACTGCCGGCGTGGGGAGATAGAGAAAGAACGGCTTTCCCGGTGCGGTCGCGCGCACGCGATCGATCCATGCGATCGACTGATCGACGAGATCCTGAGTGAGGTGATAATCCTCACGACCTCTGTAGGGAAAGACCGGTGTCGTCTGGTCGTACACCGGTGGCTCGTATTGAGACGCTTCGGCGTTGATGATGCCGTAGAACCGATCGAACCCCATTCCGGTCGGCCATCGATCGAACGGTCCCGCTGGACCCTGCTCCCACATCGGGGTGAGATGCCACTTGCCGATGCAGGCCGTGGCGAACCCGTTCTGACGCAGGATTTCGGCAACCGTCGCAGTCGACTTCGGGATCACACTGTCGTAGGCAGGAAAGGAATTGGCTGCCTCAGGGATACCTCCCATGTGCACCGAATGATGATTCCTCCCCGTGAGCAATGCTGCCCGCGTCGGTGAACACAGAGCAGTGGTATGAAATTGGTTGAAGAGCAACCCATCGTCAGCGAGAGCTTGAAAGCTGGGAGTGGGAACCGGGCCTCCGAAGGTGCTGAACGACCCGAAGCCCACGTCGTCGAGCATGATCACAACGATGTTCGGCGTCCCTGCTGGGGCGGTTCGACGTTCGAGGCGTGACGCCGTCGAATGCTCGATCAGCCTGTCGATCCGGCCGCGAAATGGATCCGGCGGTTTCGGAAGCGAGTTCATCAACTGCGCAGACCCTGGTTCTCGAATGCTGCCAGAGTCGCGATCACTGCTTTCGTCGATCCGGTCACCGTCACATCCGTCGACGCCAAGGCATCGGAGAGCGCGACCGAACCGGAAAGGATCTTCGCCCAGACGTCGAAAGGAATCGCAACTCGATCACGTGCATCGACACCATCGGTCGTCACTGCAATTCCGCGCCGAACATGCAAACCGACGGACTCGCCTCCGACGAAGTCGAAGGCGATGTGATGGTCCACCCCGATGGCCAATTCGGGATCGAGCATGACACGGAGAATCCGCAGTGAATCGATCGGCGTCATCGCGAGAACTTGACCCTCGCGAAGGCGATGCTGACGAAGGCGCGAGAGATCGGTGGACCCGTCGAGGTCCCTCGCCGTTGTGATGCACCAATTGCGAATGTTCGCAGCTGACGATCGATATCCGATTTCGCGCAGAACGTCAGCCAGACGACTCCGGTCCTCGCTCGTCGAACCCGATCGCGTCACAAGCCACGATGCAAGTTCGAGGGCCCATCGAAGATCGCCATCACGTCGAGCATCGTTCACCCGGTCGACGACTGCTGTTGCGCCACCGAAACCCTCGATGAGGCGTTCGGCGCGATCTGCAGGTGGAAGCGGGAACAGCTTTGCCGGATCACCGTCGAACCAGCCGCGAATCCCGGCGCAAATCTGGCGCACGTGGTGCTCGGCGACTCCATAGAGCTCTTGGGTCAGATAGTCGTCATCACACGAATCCGGCAGCCGGACATTCTCCGCGATCTTGTCGGCCGTCCACCCCTTGTTCAATCCCCGAACTGTTTGATCCCAGAGAAACTGGATCGCATCTCGGGAGGCCGTGACTCGGCGGAGAATTTCTTCGCGTCCGGTGATCGGCGGTCCATGAGTGCCCACCAAATAGGACGGCGAGAGATCGACGATGTGGTCGAAGCCGCGGAGCAGAACTTGGGGATCTCGATACTCCTCGCCGCGTATGGCGAAGATGTTGAAGAGCACCGGCCAGACGATGTTGTGAACACATGTCTCGAGATCGGGAAACCACAAGGTCACGGAATCATCGGCATCGGAAGGCGCGTGCGTCACTTCGACACGCGTGCCGGCGATCGTCGTGTGTTCCCCGCCGCGCCACAGATTCGTGGGCGGAACGAACCCATCGGTGAAAGGCCGATGATCCGGATTCCGATAGAACATGCCAAGGCCGACGCTGACGAGCCCGTCCGGTCCGTCGAGTGGCATTGCGGTGCCGAATTGGTAGACCAACCCGCGCGCGTAAGCCGGACCGACTTCCGACATCGCCCGATGTCGGTTGAACGTGATCCGCTCGTGGCCAAAGATCGGGACATCGGATCCGAATTCGTTCAGGATCTCCTTCGTGCCACTGACATAGTGGAAATGCGTGTAGACGACCGCTGCGATCGGCCGATCAGTCACCGTGCGAAGGTCGACGAGTGCAGATCGCATCTCCTCGATCGACTCGCCCGTGTCGATCGCGATGATGCCCTCGGGTGCGTCGATGAACGTCTGATTGGACAAGCCATTGCCCACCAAGTTCCAGACTCCGGGACGCACGCTGTACAGACGGCGCTCCAGCCGATTGGTGTGATCCAATGCGTTGCGATGCACCATCTGGCCGCGACTGGCAGTCACCACCGATTCCGGATTCGGATCGAAAGATCGCATGCGGCATCTTTTCACAGGGAGTCCGGCGGGAATCCATTCGTCAGAGCGTCCCAATTGAGGAGGCGTGGCCCTCAGTCTTGTCTCGACGTCGAAAGAAACTGAGGTCGCCGTTCCTCGTCGGTCACTGGGATCTGCGTGCTCCTACTCGGTCTCGCAACGCCTCCATGCGTTGCGGATCACCACCTGATTCCCCAGTCGCACGAGCACTACTCTGCAGAGCGGAAGTGTCCGGGTTCCTGGTGGGTTCCGCTGGTTATTGAGACGAGCAACCCTCGTTCAGCGGGTCCGATTCCCGTGCTCTTCCGGCAATCGATTCGTTGACCGCCCTCGAGGGAGAGCCATGTTGTTTCCAATTCGCAAGATCGTCACGGTCGTGGAGGAAATCCACCACGACCTCGGGCCCACCGCAGAGGTGCCGGCGTTGAAGGGCGCCGTGGCCGCCGTCGTCACCAATCCCTACGTCGACAAGTGGGTCGAGGATCTCAGCCCGGCAGCCGACGAGCTGCGTGCGCTCGGTGAGCGTCTCGGCAACATCCTCATCGGCCATCTCGGTGGCGACGCGTCGCGTATCGATGGATACGGCAAAGGAACCATCGTCGGCTCATCCGGCGAAATCGAACACGGCGCGATGTGGCACATCCCCGGCGGCGGGGGGATGCGTGCGGCTCTCGGCAAAGGGACGAGCATCGTGCCCTCGACGAAGAAGGTTGCCGGCATGGGAGCGCGCCTCGACGTACCCATCACCCACCTCGAGTGGAGTTACGTCGGCAGCCACTACGACGCCATCGAAGTCGGCGTACCCGATGGACCAAAGCCCGACGAGATGGTCGTGATCCTCGCGATGGCGTGTGGTGGTCGGGTGCACGCCCGTCTCGCTGGCGGCTTCACGCTCGCCGATCGTGGCAAGCCCGGGGTGCCGGCATGAGCGGGTCACGCATCGCCGTCATCGGCCTCGGTCGCATGGGATGGCACATGGCTGCTCATCTCTCCAAGGCTGGACATCAGATGTCGGTCTGCGATGTGGTGCCCGGTGTGGCTCAGTCGTGGGTCGACGAACACAGCGGCGGCGCCTTCACTGACGCGGCCGCAGCTGTGAAGGGTTGCGATGTCG